>JBFFLM010000130.1:0-4811 GCA_041554835.1 Methanogenium sp. | reverse complement strand
GCACTCTTTGAGCCTGAGATGCAGGCAATCAGTGACGGTGTTATTGGCCTTGGAGAAGGCGATTCGAAGACAATATATTTCCCATTCGGTTCGTCAATGGAGCGTGAAATGACAAAGACCCAGTATGAGAATATCGGCGGAAATTTCTCGGAGGCGCAAATCGGCATGTGGATCCCACTCGGGTTTGCCCCTCAGCCGGAAATCGCCGTTGACAATGCAACCCCTGAGACTATTGCAACGCGCTACGCAAAGATTACCAGTATCGGGGACGAAAGCCTGAATGTCCTTTATGGGTATGCCGGTGCCGACATCAGGGTAACCGCCATCGCATAATTTCTCAAGCATTCCAACGAAGCCGGGAGGTTTTTATACCTCCATCCCCATCTCTTTTTTATGCCACTCGAGGTGCTGTGTTTTTATCAAAAAAACTGTGTCGGCTGCGATGAACAGGAACCAATTAATCGTGAGGTTGAACAAAAAACCGGAGTGAAAATCGAGGAGATCGATGCGGTGGAAACGCCGGAGGTTATTAAAAAATACGACCTGCACCTCACCCCGACGATTATAATCCTTCTAGATAATAAAATAAAAGAAAAATTTGAAGGAGTTATGCAATCTGAGGAACTCGAAGAGGCTGTTCGTCGGTATCTTTGATCATACCCGGGGTCCATAAACCCGTGTAATCTTTCTGGCATAGGCCTTCCATCCTTCTTTACGCATCATTGACCCATTTCTCAGTTTGATATGGGTAATCCTGAATGGAATTTTTTCAACTTTTTCGATCTCACCAATCACGAAATCCCGTTCGCCCTCGCACCGGATGTAGTAGGGGATGGTTCTGCGTTTATCATGCACGGAAACCTTAACCACCACTTCATCGACAAGGCGCGTCCAGAGAGTTGAGATCTCATAGGCTTTTGCCGCATTCCTGCGCTTATCCCCACACTCAATTCCTGTAACTTCAACGGTGAAAACCTCGTCGCCCACCTCGACGACCAGCAGGTCTCCCACACCACAGATCTCATCTTCCAGGAGTTCGACGCTTCCTACCTCGGATATTTCGGCATCGCTGACAACTGTACGGATGACACGGACTTCAGGTTCCTTCGGCCTCGCGATATGGTAAATATTCCCACAATCGGCACACTGCACCAGAAGGTCACTGGCCTCCTTGAGTATTGCATGGTCATTTTCCTTACCACAGGACGGGCATCTGCAATACGTATTCATTCCCAACCTATTGAACCGTTAAGATGATATACTCTCCCGACCGGGCAGTGATGCAGGTACGACAATATTGAAATATTGACAGACTGACATTTTGTGCAGCAGAATGGAAGAGTACATACGCGAACGCCTCCGGTGTTCAGGTCATCCGAATGTCACAGCGGATCACAGGAGTACCTTTGAAATAACGACGGACTCGCATCTGACGACCTGCGGGACATGCATCATCGGAATTGATGCCGAAACCGGAGCTTCAGGACTTTCAGAGGCCTTTAAATCAGCTCTTGCAAAGGATACCGCGGCACTCAGAACCACACTGAAAGGAGGGGACCATATCTGCACCATTTTATCAAAGGGGAGCAGTAAACTGACCCTTTCTCACCCCACCGACCTCGTCTGGCGCAGGAGTGATTTTATCTGTGACCGCACAATTGGGATATACTCTGATATTCCCGCATCCGGGATACCCCGCCCCTTGATTGCATGGCTGAAGGAGGGCAATACAATGACCGTTGAAATGGAGGTATTTACCGGCCCTGAAGAACAGACACCTTCATTTCAGCTTCTTCAAGAATTTTTTCGCACTCCTTAACAAGCGTGGTACCCCGCTCATACAGGAGGATCATTTCATCAAGAGATGCCGAACCATCTTCAAGTTTTGCCACAATTTCTTTCAGTTCTTCCAATTTTTTTTCATAACTTTCCGTCATAACGCATCTCCATAACCTTTGTCAGCGCCGAACCGTCATGCCAGAATATGGTGAGTTCATCTCCGGCACGGACTTCTGATGCTGATGAAACAAGCCTGCTATTGTCACGCACCATGGTATATCCACGCTCAAGGGGAATCAGGGGATGTGCGGCACGGAGCAGTCCCGACAGATGTGCAACACCTTCTTTGCGCTGTTCCAGAAAACGAAGATATCCCCGGATCATTCGTCCGCTCAGATCTGCCAGGCTTTCCTGTTCATAATTTATTCTCTTCCTGAGGCGATCCGGTCGGAGGCGGAGGCAGAGGTAAGTGAGATCTTCCTGCCCGCGTGCAATGGTCCGTCCTGCCGAACGTCTGATTCGGTCATGAATATCCACCAGTTCCCGCCTCATCTGAGCCCGATCGGGAACCACAAGTTCCGCCGCAACAGAGGGCGTTGCAGCCCGGACATCAGCGGCAAAATCCACCAGTGTCGTATCAACCTCATGACCAACCGCACTTACAACCGGGGTCTTACAGGCAGCAACTGCCCTGACGACATCAGGGTGGTTGAACTCAAATAGATCTTCGAAACTTCCCCCCCCTCTTCCGACGATGATAACATCGACATTCCCGTCAAGGGCCCGGATAGCATCGGCAATCTCCGTATGCGCACCATCCCCCTGGACCCTGCAGGGTGCAAGAAGCACGAACAATGGATATCGGCGTGCAATGACCCGTTCGATATCCCTGCGTGCAGCCCCCGTTTCGGCTGTGACGACACCGACAGAACCCGGAATTTTCGGCAGAGGTTTTTTTAACAGAGGATTAAAGTGGCCTTCCCGTGAAAGGGATTCTTTCCAACGTTCAACCAGCAGGTGTTTGTCCCCTTCACCGGCGGGCCGCATATCCCGGATAATAAATTTATATTCTCCGTTCGGTTCATAGAGATCCACAGAACCATATGCGAGAACCTGCATGCCATTTGAAGGAAGAAATGTCAGTTCACGGGCATACGACTTCCATACAGCACAACGTATAAGCGAGGGGCGATGGGATGATACCGCACTTCCGGAAAGGGAAAAATACAGGTGTCCGGACCGGTGGTGTGTGCAGTTGGTGACCTCCCCTGAAATCCACACGTCATGCAGCCGGTGATCGTCCAGGAGATCCCGTATGACCTCTGAAATCTGCTCGACGGAATAGACAGTAAAGGAGGCATCGTCCCCATAAAACCAGTCCATCTGTCTGATATCGTCACCTGGCATGTTCAACCTATGGGTCGCCGTTTACAGGAAACTTAAAGGGATACTGCAGGATAGGAGTGATCATGGTCCGGATCGGTTGTTCGAGCATGTTTTTCCATGAGTATCGTGTCGGCGAAATTTTTTCTTATCTGGAACAGGCCGGTTGTACAGCAATAGAGTTCTGGGTTGAAACGCCGTATTTCTGGTTATCCGGACTGCCTGTTCAGGAGCTGGCGGATGCAATCGATGCGCACCCCACCCTCTCTCCCATTGCAATACATGGACCGGTACTGGACCTTAATCCCTGCTCGATCAACCCCGGAGTTGTTGAAGTATCGATTGGATATACCTGCAATGCCGGAGAGATCGGAGCACTCACCAATGCTTCCCTCCTGACCATACATCCGGGAAGAAGAACTGCAAAGCGTCCGCCGTCAGAAATGGACTACCGAAGACTGGAATATTATCTTGACGCCGTTCATTCATGCATGAAAGACACGGCGGTGCCGGTTGCTATTGAAAATATGGAACCAAAAGTCAATGCATTGCTCTGCGCTCCCGACCAGATGGCTGAGACACTTGAAAACCATCCATGGCTCAATTTTACCCTTGATACTGCACACGCGGCCATCGGAAATGCCGATGACCTGGAGGATTACATCAACTGGTTTTTTGACAGGATAGCGAACATCCATGTTAGCGCTGTCGGGTCGGGAGGACCGCACATGCGCATTGATGGCAACGAAGACATAGCACGCGCCCTCACGCTTCTCGCCGATTATGGCTATGAGGGACCATTGATACTCGAACTGGAAGACCTCCGTTTCAGCAGATCACTTACAGGGATGGAAAAGGTGACGATTCTCAGGGAAGAAGTTCTGTGTCTTGAAAGGTTCTTTGATTAAAAGGTTTTATCAGGATATACCACCAAAGAAGATGCGTTACAGTATATGAATAGATACCATTCTTTGAGCCGCATGGACGGCGTGGTGCAATGATCGACACCAGTATTGCACTGATATTTTTTGTGGCCTGCCTTATTCTTTCAGGATTCTTTTCCGGTTCTGAGGTTGCGCTCATTTCCATAAATCCAGCAAAGGTCCGCACACTGGTAGAACAGAAGAAAAAAGGTTCGGTTGCTCTGGAGCGCCTGAAGGCCGACCCGGATCGCCTTTTAATTACCATTCTCATAGGCAATAATCTCGTTAATATTGCCGCTGCCTCGATTGCAACGGCAGTTGCCATTTCCATATGGGGCGAAATAGGGGTAGGGGTAGCGACCTTTTTTACCACGCTCGTATTGCTCACCCTGGGGGAGATCATTCCAAAGACCTATGCATCCCGGTCGTCAGAACAGGTCGCCCTTCTGGTAGCACGCCCCATTCTCTACATGTCCTATGTCCTGTACCCGCTGTTCTGGATTCTCGATCTCGGCAAAAAGGCATTTTCCCGGGAGCAGGTAATTCGGCCAACGGTTACAGAAGACGAGATCAAGCAGTGGATCGATGTAGGGGAAGAGGAAGGAACCATCGAGGAACAGGAACATGAGATGCTCTACCGGGTCTTTCGCTTCTCAGATACGATTACCCGTGAGGTCATGACACCACGCACCGATGTGGTCATGATTGATGTCGAGGATCCTCTTG
>JBFFLM010000129.1:0-4860 GCA_041554835.1 Methanogenium sp. | reverse complement strand
GGGCCATTCACAAGGCCCACAAGGGCGTCCTCTTCATCGACGAGATCAATACGCTCACCCCGCACTCCCAGCAGAGCCTTCTGACCGCCCTGCAGGAGGGGCAGTTTGCGATCACCGGCCAGTCCGAGCGGTCCTCCGGTGCGATGGTCAGGACCGAGGACGTCCCGTGCCGGTTCGTGATGATTGCGGCAGGAAACATGGACGCCATCCAGGGCATGCATCCGGCACTCCGTTCCCGTATCCGCGGGTACGGGTACGAGGTCTACATGCAGGAGACGATGCCGGACACCCCGGAGAACCGGGACAAGTTCGTCCGCTTCATCGCCCAGGAGATCAAAAACGACGGCAAGATCCCGCCGTTCGACCACTCCGCCATCGAGGAGATGATTCTCGAGGCCCGCCGCCGGTCCAACCGCAAGGGCCACCTGACCCTCAAGCTCCGTGACATGGGCGGTCTCATCCGTGTTGCAGGCGACATTGCCCGGCAGGAAGGGGCGGAGATCGCCACCTCCCGGCACGTCCTTGCCGCCAAGAGCATGGCCCGCTCCATAGAAGAGCAGGTCTCGGACGAGTACATCACCCGCAGCCGCGATTACGACCTCACCGTCGTCGAGGGCTCCCTCGTCGGCAGGGTCAACGGCCTTGCGGTGATGGGCAGCGACTCCGGGTCGGTGCTCCCGATCGTGGCCGAGGTCACCCCCACCCAGGGGGCGACGGGCACGGTCATCGCCACCGGTCTGTTAAAGGAGATCGCCCAGGAATCCATCAAGAACGTCAGTGCGATCATCAAGAAGTTCACCGGCAAGGACATCAGGAACATGGATGTCCACGTCCAGTTCCTCGGGACCTACCAGGGTGTCGAGGGGGACTCCGCATCGGTGACGGTCGCAACCGCGGTCATCAGCGCCATCGAGGACATCCCCGTCCGTCAGGACGTGGCGATGACCGGGTCGCTCTCGGTCCGTGGCAGCGTGCTCCCCATCGGCGGGGTCACCTACAAAATAGAGGCGGCCGCAAAGGCGGGCATCAAAAAGGTCATCATTCCGAAGTCCAACCTCGACGACGTCGTCATCGAGGAGCGGTATGCGAAGATGATCGAGATCGTCCCGGTCACGACCATAGAAGAGGTCCTCGAACATGCGCTCGTGCCTGAAAAGAAAGAAGACTTCCTCGCAAAGATCCGCGACCTTTCCACCCGCAGACCCAAGTTATTTGGGGATACAACCGAAATAGCACCGACAGGTGCTTGACTAAATGCGGTTTGCAGAACCACGATATTACGATATCCGCGCCCTCGAAGGCTCCGGGACCCAGATAGAGATCGATAACGGGGTCATCGAGTCCGCGGGATCCGCTTTTTCCGATACCGCCGTCATCCGTGCCCTTGGCGAGAAGGGCTGGGGCACGGTGGTGGTCGATAATTTCTCCGCGCTGGGAGACGCCGCCGTCCGGCGAAAGGTGGACGAGGCGCTCACCCTTGCCCGTGCAACAGGTGAGGACGTTGCCCTTGCGGAGGTGACGTCATCCGTTCTTCCGGTTCCCTCGGTCACCGAGGACCCGAGAAACGTCTCTCTCGAGGAGAAGACCGAAATTCTCCTCGGCATCGAGCGGGCAGCGGCCCTCGACGGCATCGTCAATACCCGTGCCCGGTACATCGAGACCGCCGCCACCGTCCGGTTCGAGAACTCCGAAGGCGCCACATTTTCCTACGAGATCGTCCGGTCGGGCTACTCGGTCCTTGCGGTCGCCGGCAGGGACGGCCAGATGCAGATGGGCCGCGAGAGCGAACACGGCATCACCGGCCTCAACATCCGCCACAAGGAGGCGAAGGGACGCGAGGCCGCCCAAAGAGCGCTCTCCCTCCTCGACGCCCGGCCGGCGAAGGGCGGGAAGATGACCGCCATCCTCGACCCCGAGCTCGGCGGCGTCTTTGCCCACGAGGCCATCGGCCACGCAAGCGAGGGCGACCTTGTCAAGGAAGGCGCCTCGGTCGTCAAAGACAGGATCGGCACCGCCATCGCAAGTCCGGTACTGAACGTGACCGACGATCCCACGATGCCCGAGTTCGGGTTCATGCCGGTCGACGACGAAGGGACCGCGGTGCAGCGGACCGAAATCATACGAAACGGCGTGCTGGAAAACTTCCTCCACGACCGCCAGACGCTGGCGGCCGTCGGCGGCGGCATTGCAGGCCACGCCCGGGCACAGGGCGGGTACGCCCCGGTCGTCAGGATGTCGAACACCTTCATTGAAGACGGCGATGCGACCCTGGAAGAACTCCTCGAGGCATGCGGCGACGGCATCCTCCTGAAGGGCTCCCGCGGCGGCCAGGTGGACCCCGGCCGCGGGGTCTTCCAGTTCAATGCGGAATACGGCTACCTCGTCGAGGGCGGGGAGATGACGGCGATGGTCCGCGACGTCTCGCTCTCGGGCGACATCCTCACCACGCTGCATACCATCACGATGGTCGCGGGCGACCGGACGATGAGCCAGGGCTACTGCGGCAAGGCGGGCCAGAGCGTCCCGGTCAGTGACGGGTCCCCGCATATCCTGCTGGAACACGCCGTCATCGGGGGTGGGCAGGCATGAGCAGCAGCATCCCGCCGGAGATCGCCCCCTATGAATCGCTCATCGACGACATCCTCCGGGCAGGCGCCGCAAAGGCCGACGAGGTGGAGGTCTATCTCGAGGCGGGCCGGTCGCTCTCCCTCGAGCTCAAACAGTCTGTCGTGGGCGAGGCCTCCGCCACCGAGGCGTGGGGCATCGGCATCCGCGTCATCACGGACGGGCGGATCGGCAGCTCGTCGACGATGTCCCCCTCCCGCTGGGAGGCCTGCCTCGATGCGGCCGTGGCAAGCGCACGGCTCGCCGACCGTCAGGACTGGGACGGGCTCCCCTCGCCCGCCCCCCTCGCGGCGTACGACGAACCGTACGACCCGGCGGTCATCCCGGATGTCGGTCTTGCCGAAGACCTGATCGCCCGGACGCTCGCCGGCGCCGAAGGGGCGGACGCCGTCGTCATCGGCGGGTCGGCATCGCTCTCGGCAGGCGCGGGCGCCATTGCAAACTCGCACGGCGTCTTCTACACCCAGCGGGGTACCCATGCGGGTGTCTCGCTCGAGATGATCAACGGGACCTCCACCGGATACGAGTACGACAGCAAGGCACGGCTCGGCGATCTCGACCCGGAGGACGTCGGGCAGAAGGCCGCCTTCTTCGCCGACTTCTGGGCCGGAGCGGGCGATGTGCCGTCTGCGCAGGCCGACGTGGTCTTCGCCCCGACGGCCCTTGCCTCGCTCCTCTCGGCGATCTTCTTCCCGGCACTCTCGGGCAGAAATGTCCATGCCGGACGGTCGTATTTTGCCGGAAAACTCGGTGAGGCCTGCCTCGATCCGGCCCTGCAGGTGACCGACGATCCCCTCCACGGCGACCATGCCACTCCCTGGGACGACGACGGGGTGGCCACCCGGCCGCTGGAGCTTGTACGGGACGGGACGGTCGCGGCGTTCGCCTATGACCTGAAGACCGCCTACCGCTACGGGGCGGCGACGACGGGCAACGCCGTCCGCGGCGGTGCGGGCGGTGCGCCGGGCATCGGCTTCCACAACCTGACGGTCGAGGGCCCTGCCGGCGGTGCGGACGAGGGGCGTGCGGTGATCTGCCACGGCCTCATCGGGGCACACACGGCAAACACGATCACCGGCGACTTCTCGGTGGAGCTCTCGAATGCCTCCTTTGTCGAAGACGGGGAGTACACCACCCCCATCCGTTCGGCGATGCTCGGCGGAAACCTCTTTGCCATGCTCGGCGATATCGCCGGGACCAGCGAAGAAACGCGGACTGTGGGGAGAATTGAGCTTCCTTCAGTAAGGTTCAATAGCCTGCATATCATTGGTAAGTAACAGCATGATCGAAACCATCGTCACCATCATCATCGCGATCGTCATAGCGGTGGTGATCTGGTTCTTCCTGAAAAACATCACCAAGCTCATCATCAACTCGGTGATCGGCGTTGTGCTCCTGCTCGCCTTCAACTTCTTCAATATCTTCGGGATGGGGGACATCCCCCTCAGCATCGGGGCCGTCCTCGTCTGCGCCTTCGGGGGCCTGCCGGGGTTCGTGCTCCTGCTCATCCTCAATGTGTTCGGGATCACTATCTAAAAACGCACCCTCTCCTTTTTTGTTGTTCTTCCGGCGACCTCCGGGTCCCTGTGCACCGCTCCTGTCATCTTGCCGGTATCGTTGCTCCGGTAGGGTATCCGCCGGTCCGGGCGGGAAAATAGAATGAACGGAGGGCGACGCCGAAAGGCGTCCTCCGGTTTAGTGTCGCTCCTGCAGGAATGCCTCGAAACGCTCGAGCGATGCGGCCATGTCGGCACGTCCGTAGCCCACCCGGAAGTGGGCATCGCCGAACTCGTACACCGTGGAGGGGAGAAGGAGGACGCCTGCCGTCTCGATGGCCTCCCGGCAGAAGGCCTCCGCACTGCCATGGCAGAGCCGGACAAACCCGGTGGACCCTGCCGTCGGCCTGTTCCAGACAAAGAGATCGGGGTGGCTCCGGAAGAATGCGTCAAGAACGGCAAGGTTGTCACGGACGATGGCCTGGTTCCTTGCCAGCAGGAGGTCGCGGTGCTCAAGGGCGACCGCCGCGAGAAACTCCGAAGGGGCGCTGTTGCAGATCGTGGTGTAGTCCTTGAAGGCGGCAATCCGTGCCATCATGTCACGGTCGCGGGCCGCCACCCAGCCGATCCGAAGCCCCGCAAGCCCGAACGCCTTGGACATCACCCCGAGCGAGATGCCCCGGTCGTAGCAGTCGGCGACGGCGGGGAGGAGACCAGCCGGGTCGTGCTCGAGGCCGCG
>JBFFLM010000128.1:0-4895 GCA_041554835.1 Methanogenium sp. | reverse complement strand
CAATATCACAGGTGTTTTGGGAGATCAGGGCAATGTCCTTGTAATGATGCCGCATCCCGAGCGGGCGGCAGAAGGAGTTCTGGGCTCGGACGACGGCCGGCGTCTGTTTGAGTCGATGATAGCCCATATTGAAAACCGGTAGGTGACACATGACGGGAAAAAGCAGAAAAGCTGAGGAAGAGGCCATTCAAAAGTCCATCAGAAAATGGGCCGAAGAGTATGCCGCATCGAAGGGCTGGCACCTGAATGAAAATGACAAGCAGCTCGACGCGGTCCTGAAAGGACTAGCCAGAAACACCGTCCGCCTGGGTGAGCAGTACTGCCCGTGCAGGATGCGGCTCGGGGACGAGGAGAAGGACAAGGAGATCATCTGCCCCTGCATCTTCCATGAGGATGAACTGGAAAATGACGGGAATTGTCATTGCCGTCTCTTTTTCAGGGAACAATAATCTCATTTTTACGCGTGAACCAGACCACGGCACAGCCCGGTGATTTCATTATGCCCGTCGATGCTATCATACCATTTCGCCCGGTAAATCCGAAGACCCGACTTTCAGACATCATGGACCAGCAGGAGCGGGAGGCATTTGCCCGGATCATGCTGGGCGATGGTATCCGTGCGCTGCGTGAGGCGGGGTGCAGCCCCTGCATTCTCTGCACCACAGCCTATGATCACCCGGGTGCCCGGACCGTCATCGATGAACAGGGGCTCAATGAGGCGCTCAATAAGTACCTGGCCGGATGCAGCACGGGACCGGTCCTCATCTTTATGTCCGATATTCCTCTTGCAACGGCAGAGGGCATCCGCCGGGTGATCACCACCGATGCGGATATCGCGATCGTTCCCGGACGAGGCGGGGGGACCAACGTGATCTTCATCAAAGATCCCTCCCGGTTCAGGGTGGATTTCTATGGCGCGAGTTTCTGCGATCATATGGCCATCGCTCATGCCGAAGGGCTGAGTGTTGACGTGATCGACTCTTTTTTTATGTCGACGGACATCGATGAACGGGAGGATCTGGTGGAGATCCTTCTCCATGCAAAAGGGGAGAGCAGGGGATATTTAGAGGGAATCGGGATCGGCCTTTCCCTTGAGACGGGCCGGGTCAGTGTTCAGCGCAGCCCCCATGAATAGACATTCTGCGGCATCGATCGTCTCGATACCCTGATCTTCGGTCATCGGAATGTTCGTGCCCCGGATGACCGCTGCGGGAATACATTCGTCCGCCTCGCCCATCACGAGTTCTGCGGCAGAGGCGAGGTTGTCCCCCAGCGCCCGTTTTGTCACTTCCAGGGTACGGCCGAAGAGGTCGGATCGCCCGACATCGTCGACGACGGCCCCGAATCCGGCACACCCGATGGCAACCCCGCTGCACCCGAGCCGCATGGCATGGGTCCGTGAATCCGCAACAAGAATGCCGACCGTCTTTCCCGTTGCCTGGCGGATCTGTTCGCGTATTGACGCGGCGCTCCGGTCCGGGTCCTCCGGCAGGCAGACGAGAGCGCCGGGAGGGGCGTTCGACCCGTCGGTTCCGGCGTTCGGGAGCAGGGTCCCGCCGCGCAGGCAGAGCAGAAAGCCCGGAATCCCGCCGATGATGGAGTCGCTCTGGCCAAGGACCACCTCGACCACCCGCGGGTCCATCCGGTACCGGTCGGCAAGAAGCTCCGCCTCGTTGGAGGGGGTGACATCCTTCAGATGAATGATCGCCCCTTCGGCCGATGCAAGGGCGCTTTCGGCGATGACGATGATGTCGCCGTCCTCGATGCCGCACGTCTCTTCTGCCGATGCGAGGAGGCACTGCGTGATGTCCTCGCCGGGCCCGATAATGCCGGTCTTCAAACCGTAGACACAAAAATTTTCAGTCATTGTTTCCCTGCATTTTTTCATATACCCGCAGGAGGTCCGCGGTCTCCCGCACATCGTGGGTGCGTACGACGGATGCTCCCTGCGTCAGGAGGTCGTAGGTGACGGCCATCGTCCCTGCCAGCCGGTCTTCCGGCGGCGCATCGAGGAGATCCCCGATGAACGTTTTCCGGGATACGGCGGCGAGCAGCGGGCAGCCGTGCACCTGGAACGTTGCAAAGGCCCGGCAGAGATCCCAGTCGTCCTCCATGGAGCGTTCGGGAACCCATCTGCCGACGGCGGGGTCAAGGATGATCTCCTCGATGCCCGCCCGGTGCGCCCGTGCGATCACCGTCCCGCATGCGGCGTGGGTCGCCTCCAGCCCGACGGCATCGCCCGGGACCACGTTCGATGCCATGAGAAATACCGGGAGGCCGGACTCGCCTGCGATGCGTGCGTAGTCGGGACTCGCAAGACCGTGGATGTCATTGATGGCATCGATATCGTACCTGAGCACCGCCTCGAGCACCTCCGGGAACATGGTGTCCACCGAGATGGGAACCCCGATGCCCCGGAGTTCTTTCAGGGAGGCGCAGACCCGCTCCTTCTCCTCGGCGGCGGTGAGGGGGGGG
Source organism: Methanogenium sp. (assembly GCA_041554835.1). Classification (GTDB taxonomy): domain Archaea; phylum Halobacteriota; class Methanomicrobia; order Methanomicrobiales; family Methanomicrobiaceae; genus Methanovulcanius. The sequence goes on along the minus strand of JBFFLM010000128.1, from coordinate 2,420 downwards.
GCGTTCGGTGCGGTGCTGCGTGCCCCGAGGTCGATGATCTCCGCCCCGTCGTCACAGAACCGGGTTGCCGTATCCCAGAGCTGTTCTCTGGGGACAAAAGAATGGGAAAAAAAGGATTCGGGGCTGGCATTCATCACGGCCATCAGACGTGGCGGTTCGCCGCTGCCAATACCCACCGTTCCGACGAAGCAGTTTAGCATATCTGGCGTCTGGCGGCGGCGAAGGTATTCTCCATCAGCGTTGCAATGGTCATCGGTCCGACACCTCCCGGCACCGGGGTGATGGCGGAGGCAACCTCTGCAACGCCGTCAAAGTCGACATCGCCGCACAGCTTGCCGTCGTCATCATAATTGATGCCGACATCGATGACCACGGCACCCGGACGCACCATCTCCTTTGTCACGAAGCGGGCCTTGCCGATGGCGCTGACGAGAATGTCCGCCTTTCTGATTTCGTCCTCGAGGTTCCGCGTCCGGGAATGGCACACGGTCACCGTTGCGTCGGCGTTGATGAGAAGGGCGGCCATCGGCCGGCCGACATCCACGCTGCGTCCGAGGACGACCGCCGATGCACCGCTCGTCGGGATGGCATACTCCGCAAGAAGGGTCATGATGCCTCCCGGCGTGCACGGGACGAACCGGGGCCGTCCGGAGAAGAGGGCGCCCACGTTTTCCGGGTGGAACCCGTCCACATCCTTTGCCGGAGAGACCGCCTCGATCACGGCCTCCGTATCGATATGGGCGGGGAGGGGGAGCTGGACCAGGATGCCGTGGACCGAGGGGTCCTCGTTGAGACCGGCCACCGCGGCGACGACCTCTTCCGTGGATACGTCTTCGCCGAGTTCCACGCCGACGGAGGTGACGCCGACATCCTGGCAGGCCTTGTGTTTCATCCTCACGTACATACGGGACGCCGGGTCTTCGCCGACGATGACCGTTGCGAGGCAGGGAGTGATCCCCGATGCGGCGATCTCTTCCCTGAGTGCGGCGAGGCGCTTTTGTGAGATTCCTTTGCCGTCAATTAACATACTTCATCCGGATAGAGAGAAAATCCGCCTGCAAGGCCCTTAACTTCTTCCCTGACGCCTGCAATCTGTGTCTTGTTCTCGGGGTCCTTGAGGACGCGGGCAATGAAATGGGCAATCTGGCGCATCTCATCTTCCTTCATGCCCCGTGAGGTGACGGCAGGGGTACCGATACGAAGACCTGAGGTGACGAACGGACTGCGGGTCTCGCGGGGGATGGTATTCTTATTGACGGTGATGCCCGCATCGCCGAGGAGATTCTCCGCCTCAAGGCCGGTGAGGCCGATATTGGTGAGGTCGAGGAGAATGAGGTGGTTGTCCGTACCGCCGGAGACGAGGTCGAACCCTTCGTCGAGAAGCGTCTCTGCCATTGCCTGGGCATTCTTGACGACCTGTTTTGCGTACTCCCTGAATTCGGGTTTGAGGGCTTCCTGGAAGCAGACCGCCTTGCCGGCGATGACGTGCATCAGGGGACCGCCCTGCATGCCCGGAAACACCGACCGGTCGATGTCGGCGGCATATTCTTCGTTGCACATGATGGCTCCGCCACGCGGTCCGCGGAGGGTCTTGTGGGTCGTGGTGGTGGTGAAGTTCACGACGCCGACGGGGGAGTTGTGGACACCTGTTGCGCAGAGGCCTGCGATGTGCGCGATATCGGCCATACAGTAGGCGCCGACGTCCTCGGCAATCTCCTGGAATGCCTTGAAGTCGATCTCACGCGGGTAGGCGCTGGCCCCGCAGACGATCATCTTCGGTTTGATCTTGCGCGCCTGTTCGGCAATGGCTGCGTAGTCGAGCGTCTCGGTGTCATGGTCGACGCCGTAATGGGAGACCGAGTACCATTTGCCGGTGATGTTGACCGGAGACCCGTGGGAAAGGTGCCCGCCCTGCGAGAGGTCCTGGCTCATCATCACATCGTTGTGCTGCATATATGCAAAGTACACCGCCTGGTTTGCCTGGCTGCCGGAGACGGCCTGGACATTGGCATGCTCGGCGTTGAAGAGTTTACAGAGGCGGTCGCGTGCCAGGTTTTCGACCATGTCATGGAATTGACATCCGCCATAGTAGCGCTTTCCAGGATATCCTTCGGCATACTTGTTGGTCATGATGGAACCGACAGCTTCGAGGACCGCCTTGGAAACCACATTTTCAGAAGCGATGAGTTCAAGACCGTTCACCTGACGCGAACGTTCGAGTTCTATGATTTCATATACTTCTGGATCTGATTCGGCCAGACTAGACATATGCACACAAGTTGGGGAGATAAGAGTATATACCTTGTTACAAATGCGCCTAAAATGATAAAATCCGAGTGAATACAGAATTATGCGCCCAGAAACGCTATCAATAATGAAAGAACATAAAAATTATTATATAATCGGCATAATGATTCAGT
>JBFFLM010000127.1:0-4914 GCA_041554835.1 Methanogenium sp. | reverse complement strand
GACGGGACCATCGTGGACAGCCGGGAGTCTGTGCTCGCCCTGCTCCACGACTACGACCAGACACATACAACGTCCTATTTCACGGACCTTTCCGCGGATGCCGTCACGGTCACCGAAGATCATCTGGGAGTACTCCTTGCAGAAACAGGGGTCCCTGCCTCCCTGCACGAATCCATTCAGGCGTGGTGCTCCGCCCGCCGGTGGTCCACGGAGGCGGCCCTCGCCTCTCACCGTCCCTACGCGGGGGTTCTTGAGGTGATCCGGTGGTTCCAGCTCCAGCCCCGCACCTATGTAGGGCTGAATACCGCCAGGGATGAGACACTCAGGGAGACGACCCTTCGTTCCCTGAATGCCATCGGCAGGGAATTCAAGGTGCATTTCTCCTCCGATCTCCTGCACATGAACCCCGGGGGATGGGAGGAGGAGATCCAGCAGAGCAAGGCGGCAGCTATTGATGATTTTCAGAAACGCGGCTACCATGTCTTTGCCATGATCGACAACGAGCCGGAGAACCTGCGGGCGGTCGCACGGGAGCACCCGGAAGAGACCCTGCTTCTCCTCCACGCCGACACCATCTTCCGGAGCCGACGGACGAGACTTCCCCCGGAGGCGGTGAGCGGGACGGGATACCGGCTCGCCGACATCGTCCGGAGCCGGCGTGACCTCCCCCGCCACATCACCTTCGTCTGGCACGGGGTCAACGATCCCGGCACCCTCCGGCAGTTCCTCGCCTCTGGAATTGCCTGGGGCGAGGTGGACATTCACTCCGGTCCGGACGGGGAGATCATCTGTGGGCGGGAGAGCGACGGGCCAGCGACAATCACCTTTGCGGATACCCTCACCGCCGTCCGCGGGGCAGGGCGCCACCTGCGCATCGAACTCCGGGAAGGGGGGAGCCTTTCCGGCCGCTGCATCGATATCCTGAAAGGGGCGGGATGCCAGGGGGAGGAGCTCTGGTTCCACTGCGATCCGGAGGTAACCGGGTCCGGGGCCATCGGTGCACTCGTTGATGCCTTTCCCGCCGCGCTTCTCCAGGTCCCGGGAGATCCGGTTGCCCGGGCCGTTGCAGAGGGGGAAAAGCACGCCTGCGGGGCGGTCGCCGCTGCACGGGCACTGGGGGCAGGACGACTCTCCTTTACTCATGCAACCCCACACCTTGCGGATACACTCGATTTTCTGGACCGGTGCGGCATGACGGCGGATATCCGGCGGGAGACCGAACTCGACGACTTCCTGAGAAGCGTGCTCCTGATGCCCGCCTCCGTCGCGTCTGACTTCCGGTTCCCTCCGGGATGGGATTTTTCAGGTAAAGAAGAGTAAGAGAGGCCCTGCCCCCGTTGCGGGATCAGGACGTTCCGGCTACTTTCGCGAGTCTGGCAAGAACCGTAGAAAGGAGCCGGTAGACCCTCCCGATGGAGACGACAGACACCGATTCACGGGGGGTATGGGCATCATAGATATTCGGGCCGACCGCGATGATGTCGGCATCCCCTCTTTTTCGGGCGAACTGGGCCGCCTCGAGCCCGGCATGCAGGGCCCGGACCTCCGGGTCCGTCCCGAAGAGATCCTGGTAGGCCACAACCATGATGTCCCGCAGGGGCGAGGTCTCGCGGCGCTGCCATGCAGGGGAGACCCCGAGGATCTCCACCGGCACCCCTACATCATGTCCCATCGCACGAAGCCGATCACCGACGGCGGTAAGCTCGTCGTCGTCATTGCTCCGGGCCGAGATGCCGATGTTCACGATGCCCGCCGACTCCGAACATATCGCCGGGTTGGCCGAGGTGGCGACGAGACCGGGAATCTCAGGATCCATTGCAAGCACGCCTGCCGGGAGGGAGGAGAGGAGGGTCACCATGGTGGTGGCGGCCTCCGGCATAAGGACGCTCTCCTGCGGGGAGGCCGGGAAGATGCGTATACGAAGGTCCGGATCCGAGACCCGGTACTCTCCCCTGACAAGGCGTTCCTCCTCACGGATGAGGCGGGAGGCAGCGCCCCGTGCGGCACTGTCAAGGCCGATCACAGCCACCGCATGGCCGGGGATCACGTTCGCACGGTCTCCGCCGGTGATAGAGGCCACGGCGCATCCGGTCTCCTGCATCAGGTCGGCGAGGATGCCACTGAGAAGGACAAGGGCATTTGCCCGGCCCGTATGTATCTCGATGCCAGAATGACCTCCCCGTCCCCCGGCAACCTCGACCGTCTGCCAGCTCACATCACCGGCAACCCGGATGCGATGAGCAGGAACGGAGAACCGCGCCTCGAGCATCCCCGCCGAGCTTACGGTGAACGCCCCTTCCTTCTCATCGTCGAGATTGATGATGGTAGTCCCGGCAACGAGGGCCGGGTCGATTGACTCCGCCCCGTGCATTGTCGTCTCCTCTTCCGTGGTTGCAATCAGCTGAAGGGGAGGGTGAATCAGTCTGGCATCGGCGAGAAGGGCAAGACCCATCGCAAGGCCGATGCCGTTATCAGCACCGAGCGAGGTCCCCCGGGCCCGGATGACACCATCCTCTTCATACCACTCGATCCCCTCCCGGGCAAAGTTGTGCTGTTCCCCCGTAGCCTTCACACAGACCATGTCCATATGCGCCTGCAGGACGACCGGCGGGGCGTCCTCACAGCCGGGGGACCCCGGTTTATCGAGGAAGACGTTGTTCGCCCCGTCCTGCCGGACCGAGCAGCCGTGCTCCTTGCCCCATCGCATCAGGTACGCCGCAAGCGCCTCTTCATTGCCCGAACAATGCGGTATTGCCGCAATCTCTCCGAAGAGCGCAACCACCCGACGGGTATCCCCGCCGCCTGCCGTCTCCTCCGTCCCTGTGCCGTCAGTCATACTCTCACTTCTGAACAGTGATCTCCCTCCGGGCTAAAGAGGGTATCCATCCTCCTGCAGGGCGCGGGAGTTGGGACCGATCGCCGGAATGGCAGGCGTCCATTGACCTCCACGACTGTTGACATGTCAACAGTTAAATGCCGGAGACGCCCACATGTCTGCATGCACCAGGATGAACTCCTGCCCGCAGACCTTCCCGTCGGGGGCCTCATCTCGGTCCTCTACCGTCACAGGAACATACTCATCAATTCCCGCATGGCACACCTGGGTATCTCGGCCGGGACCTTCTCTCCACTGATATATCTCGCCCACCACCCGGATGCCACGCAGGACGATATTGCAATGAGCCTGTGCATCGACAAGGCTGCGATCGCCAGGGCCTTCCGGAAACTGGAGGACGAGGGGATCGTCCGGAGAATGCCGGATGAGGTAAACCGCAGAAAAGTGCGGCTCCTCCTCACGGAGAAAGGGGAGACTACAGTTCGTGAGAGCATCACCATCGCGGACGGCATCGACCAGGAGATCACGGCAGGGTTGATCGCGACCGACCATGAGCAGTTCGTGGCGAGCCTCCGGACAGTGGCGCAGACAATAATTCACCTGAAATAACAGCACCAGAACGGATATTCCATGACACACCACCACGACGCATTAGTAGAGAGCGGGGCCGCCGCTCCAACCACAAATCCGCCATCCATCACCTCCCAACCATCCCCGACCCGGGGCGTATCCATACTCACCGGCGATCCGAAAACAGCAATTCTGAAGCTCTCGGGCCCGATGATCGTCGCGATGTTTCTGCTGATGGTCTACAACATCGTCGATGCGATATGGGTGGCGGGGCTTGGCGCCGACGCCCTTGCGGCGATTGGATTCTTCACGCCGGTCTTCATGATCCTCATCGGCCTCGGAAACGGCATCGGCTCCGGAGTGACCGCGGCGATCGCCCGGCACATCGGTGCCCGGGATAAGGCTTCCGCGGACAACACCACGATGCATGCCTTTCTCATCACGGGCATCCTCTCCATCGTCCTGACCATCGTCCTCCTCACATGCCTCGAACCCCTCCTCGTCCTCATCGGAGCGGGGCCTACTCTCGACCTTGCGATGGAGTACGGCACCATCGTGCTTGCCGGGACAGTCTTTGTCCTCTTTACGAACATCGGCTACGGTATCCTCCGGGCCGAGGGTGACATGAAACGGACGATGTACGCCCTTGCCGCCTCCTCCGTCCTCAACCTCGTCCTCGACCCGATCTTCATCTACACCCTCGGGATGGGCATTGCCGGGGCGGCCATCGCCACGGTGATCTCCGTCGCCGCGGTCTCGGTGGTCCTTATCTACTGGTTTGTAATACGAAGGGACACCTATGTGGACATCCACCGGAGGAGCTTCTCCTACAGCCCTGCCATCCTCAGGGACATCCTCAGCGTCGGACTGCCGGCGAGCGCGGAGTTCATGCTGATGTCCCTTGTTGCGGTCGTCATGAACGCCCTCCTCGTCTCCATCGCCGGGACGGACGCGGTCGCAGTCTACACCGCCGGATGGAGGGTCATCCAGTTTGCAATGGTCCCCCTGATCGCCATTGGCACTGCGGTGATCTCGGTCGCAGGCGCCCTCTACGGGGCCCGGCGGATGGCTGACCTGAAAGTGGTCCATACCTATTCGGTCGGCATCGGCACCACGACATCCCTTGCGATGAGCGTGCTTACCTGGGTGTTTGCATCGCAGATCGCGATGGTATTCTGCTACACCGAGGAGAGCGCCCACCTGCTGCCGGAACTGACGGCCTTCCTGCATACGATGTGCTTCCTCTACCCCTTCATTCCGATCGGCATCATGTCCTCGAACATCTTCCAGGCGATCGGGCGGGGATTGACATCGTTCATCCTCGCCTTCATGCGAAACGTGATTCTCATCATTGTCTTCGCAGTCCTTCTGGGGCTTGTCCTCGGGCTGGGGGAGACGGGAATCTGGTGGGGCATCATTGCAGGAGATGTGGTGGGAGGCATCCTTGCCTACGCATCGGCCGTCCTCGCCATTCGCAGGCTGGAAAAGGAGTTTCCGGGGCCCACAGG
>JBFFLM010000126.1:0-4947 GCA_041554835.1 Methanogenium sp. | reverse complement strand
CATATCCATGGCATTATTTGTAAAACCCGTTATCCAGGGAGAGGAGATCTTTGCCGGTGCTGGTGATGACACCGATGAGCCTCTGGCGATACCGGCAGATCTCTCCAGCCTTCAGTCCGGGTCGTTGCCGGCAGCAACTGCTACTCCTGCTCCCACCCCGGTCCCGACCCCTGCATGGGACGGGACGCCAAAAACGGTAGGCTATGTCGATCCCTCCACCTACAATATCGAAAAGGAGGAGACGATTTCGATGAGACCGCAGCCCCAGACCTACCAGTCCGACCGCACAATGGTCCCCTATGCGATTATCCGGGGGGACGCTTCCGGAACGACGGAGATCGTTTCGATCCCCTCGGGATACTGGGAACTTCACCTGACCTTTGATGGATGGACGGCCAGTCCGTACGAATCATATATGATTGTTCAGGTCCGCAATGCGGATGATCGAAATGACTACCAGGTGTTCAATACGAGAGAGATGGCCCCGGTTACCGTCGATGATACCGATACGTGGGTGCTGGAAAATTATGAAGCCGGGAATTTTTATTTTGTCATGGATGAGGAACTGGTTAAGTCCTATACCATCCGGATTCTTGTTCCCGACGATGCTGTTTAATACCCCTGCCGTTCTTTCCAGTGGCAGGCGATATATTCCCTGATCAATTTGCCGGCCACGGCTGCTGTCTGTCCAGCGTCGATGGGGCAGACCTCCACATAATCAAACCCGCAGGAATGCGGGCCGATTTTTCGGATCACGTCCCTGATGTCAAAAGGGGTGATACCAAAGGGTTCCGGGGTGCCGTGGCCGGGAGTGAGGCAGCAGTCGATGGCATCGGCATCAATGGAGAGATACGTCCTTTTTCCTGCAATGATCGGGAGTATCTCTTCAATGATATCGTTTATTCCCCGCTTACGGACATCCTCCGCACTGTAGAGGTGAAGTGAGCGGGCATATTCATATTCCTCTCTGGTCCCGCTTCGCGCCCCGATGATGACAATTTCCTTTGTGCCAAGGTCGGCGACTCTTCGGGTAACGCATGCATGATTATAGGGCGATCCGCCGTATTCCTCCCTGAGGTCCAGGTGGGCATCGCATACGACATAACACTCCGGTTCCAGGGCACGGATGGCGCCGACCGTCACACTGTGCTCACCGCCGAGGAGGATGGGAATTTTCCCGTCAGCCAGCAGGTCCCGGGTGACCTCCTCGACCTGGAATATCACCCTCTCGGGCTGTGATTCCGGTTCGATGTTTCCCAGGTCGGCAAAAGGGATCTCCGTGAGGTCGATATCAAAATCAGGGATGTAGGTCTCGAATGTCCTTGTTACCCGACGGATGGCATCCGGGCCATCCCGGGTTCCTGCCAGGTAGGTGGTTGTTCCGTCATAGGGTACACCGAAGAGTACGTACTCTGCGGAATCATACGATGCATCAGCATCGGCAAAAAAATTGTGAGATAGATATTGCATCTTTTCAGAGGTCGAGTTTCTTTTTGTTGAGGGATTCGATGTACGGAATTTCCTTTCCTGCCTCTATCTGGGAAAGCTGCTGATCCGTTACCGGAAGCTCGAACATTTCGTAGTCCTTGATGTCCATGAACTGGACGGTGTTTCCCGCAATGGAGATGACCTGGGCACTCTTGCGCTCCACAATCGGCACATAGGTTTTGGCACTCACCGGCTGCACTATTGAGCGCTTCACGCCGTCAAAAATTCCAACAACGTCTATTCTTGATTTTGCTGCCCCGTGTTTGCCGGGTTTTGATGTTGAGATGGAAAGGATTTTGCACGGCTCATCATCAACAACGACATATTTGCCCTCTTTAAGTTTCCCAATTTCTGTCTGCTGTTTACTCATGACAATCAAACTCTCCATTACTTTTCTCAATAAAGTTAAATAAATACACTGGTAAGGTGCATACTATCCAGGGTAGATAGAATGCATTTTTTGGACTCCTGCGCTGTAATGGCAGATAAGGTGGAGGAAGCAATCAGCGGTCTTACGGGGGATCCCAGGGCAGGAGCCTTTGTCGGGATGGGGGCTGACGGGACACCGACAAAATATATCGATAAGGTCGCTGAAGACATCATTTTTGAATTTCTGCGTGAACATGCGTTATGCAGCGGTGCAATAAGCGAGGAAGCCGGACGATGCGAAATGCCGGATGGCGAGGGAACGGTGATCGTGGACCCCATCGACGGGACGTCCAATGCCATTTCCGGCATTCCCTACTATGCTCTTTCGATAGCGCGGGAAATCGATGGTCATCTCGAGGAAGGGTTCATTCGTGACCTGGCCCATCACGAGACGTTCACCGCTCTTCGCGGCAAAGGGGCATGGGCGAACGGCCGGCCGGTCCATGTGTCGGAGACACGCAGTATCGAGGAGGCAACGGTGTCGCTGTACGGGAGAAGATATCAGCCCGAATCATTATTGGGACTCGGGAAAAAGATTCGCCGCTGGCGCCTTCTGGGAGCATCCGCACTTGAGCTTGCCTATGTCGGTGCCGGCAGGATTGATGCGTTTGTTGATCTACGGGGAAGTCTGCGTGTCACCGATGCGGCGGCAGGCATGCTCATCTGCAGCGAAGCCGGAGGAATGATCTCCGGAACCGATAATGAAGAGATCCGGTATTCGGGAGATGTGAGGGAAGGTGCCCGGCTTGTGGCAACAAACGGGCTTCTTCATGCAGATGTCATCGGTACCCTGGAGGCATTTCATGAGAATTAACTGCATCCCGCGCCCTGACGAACCGGATGCCATCCGGTATGCCTACGACCTGGCGGCAATCCTGCAGAAGGACGGGCATGATGCCTGGGTCGATTATGCTGGAGAACAGGGGACGGCAGAAGGGGGAACGACGCAATCCCGGGAGAGACCGGACCTTGCGGTAATCGTTGGCGGTGACGGGTCCGTTCTGCATGCCGTGCGCCATCTCTCCCCCCAGGTCCCCATCATCGGCGTCAATTTCGGGAGGGTGGGGTTTCTTACCGATCTCGAAGCCCAGGAAGCTCCTGCATTTCTGCGGCGGATTGCACAGGAGGGTTTTTCCGTCGAAAAGAGAATGCGCATCCGGCTATCGATCGATGGCAGGCATATGGGTGATGCCCTGAACGAAGCGGTCATAGTCACCGAACGGCCGGCAAAGATGCTGAAGTTTGCCGTAATGGTGGACGGTATTGCTGCGGAAACATTCCGTTCGGACGGTATCATTCTTGCAACACCGACGGGTTCGACCGCCTATGCGATGAGTGCGGGGGGGCCGATTATTGATCCACGCATCCGCGGGTATCTTCTCGTTCCCCTTGCACCGTATATGCTCTCATCACGGCCGCATCTCATTTCGGCCGATCGATCACTGGGTATCGGGTTTGAGAGCGATAAACCGGCGAGCCTGGTTCTGGACGGTCAGCCGGCAGGTGAGCTTGAGGACGGGGCAATCGTCCGGGTTGAGGAGTCCCCGGAACCCGCGATATTCGTCAATGGGGAAAAGAGCTTCTTCATCAAGGTTGACCGGAAATTGCGGCGCCTTTAAGTGCCAAATTGGCTGGAAAGATATATTTATCTTCTTTTTCCTCAATGTAACCTTTTACCTGCAGGCGAAAGTCTGCACGAATGTATGGAGATTTGCTATGATTGATGAGATGAAAACAGACGTGGATTACGCTGCTGTTGCAGATATGTTCAAAGAGATAGGTATTGCCGGTTCTCCGGTGGCAGTGAAATTTGCCAAGAATGCCGAAGGCATCCCCGAGGGAGTGGAAGAGATCGGTGAAGAGGCCCGCCACTGCCAGATGGTATCCCTTGCGAAAAATGAGGGACGGATCATGTATGCCCGTGCGGAGAAGCACCAGTGTATGGGGGGTGCCTGGGCCCTTGGTCTCAAAGAGCTGACCCCAACCCTGAAATCGGGGGAGTTCTACTTCAAGCTCGGAAAATTCAATTCATGGGCATCATGCATGCGCACCATTGACTCCGAACCTCATGTACATCCCCCGGGCTCTGAAGGAGTGAGCACCTATGCGACGGTCTATGCACCGCTGGAGAAGACCCCCTTTGACCCCCATGTTGTGGTGATTCTGGCACAGCCCTTTGTCATGCTCAAGATTGCCCAGGCAATTCTTTATAAGACTGGAGGCAGGATCGAGAGCAATATGGCCGGCATTCAGTCCGTGTGTGCTGATGCATGTGCCTATCCGTACATGACCGGTAAAGTGAATTATTCCCTTGGTTGTGACGGGTCGCGCAAATTTTCCGGTATCGATGATGAGCTGATGGTCATGGGCATCCCGGGCGAGCTGATCCATGACATTGCAGAAGCTCTTCCCATTGTCACCGGTGCTGCAGGTTCCAAGAAATAATCAGGTACAGCTGTTTATCTACGGCTGTCTATCAGCTCAATTATCTTTTTTACGGCGATTGGGACCGCACTTTCCACTTCTGGGTCCATCGCATCGGAAAACCGGTCAATATGGCCTGCTTCGATACCGATTAGTATCAATTCAGTGCAAAGACCAAGTTCTTCTGCAATTCCCGCCGTATCAAGAACACCGATGTCCGAGAGGGAGAGGGGAAAGACCTCATTTTCGGGTGGTGTTGAGAAGATCCGTATCTCTCCTTTATACTTACCGTACCCCGACATGGCATCGACGATGATGATGATGTCCTGTTCCTCCATCATAGGGATGAGTCCCAGTCCTCCGACACCTCCCTCGCAGATCTCTATGTCAGGTCGCATCTCTGCCAGGGACTCGATGACCCGAAGTCCCACGCCGTCGTTTCCCATAAGGGGATTTCCGCAGCCGATTACCCGTATCCGTACGTCCTGATTCATGTGTTCCCAACCGAAAACGGCACCCTGGAAAATACCCTTCCCGGTCCCCCCGTTCAACGTTGTAAAAGACTTATCTCGTTCACGGTTGAAGTACTTTCAGGATGCGATAAAT
>JBFFLM010000125.1:0-4959 GCA_041554835.1 Methanogenium sp. | reverse complement strand
TGTCCTTTTTGACTGTCGGACATATGCGTTCCTCAGGATGTTCGTACATGGAGTTGACGTAAGAATCATCTAAACGGATGATGGTCCAGTCGTCCTGGCAGATATAGGTGCCGCTTTCCCACCCCCCATCAAGGGCAGCAAGGTCTTCGGCGGTGATGAGTGAAAAGAATATGGGGGTGTCCATGTCCTCCGTCGAAAATGATATCGCAATAAAGCCGGTTTCCTGGCCCGCCTCGCTGGTCATGATAGACCGTGTGATGGTGGTCGCATCGATCTCATAGCCTCCAAGGGTGTTTTCGAGAGTGCCAGGGCTTTCGTTGATAATCACTGATGCCATGGCCCCGTACGGACGCCCGAGATGAGCAGGGTCGCCAAGGTCCGGGTCGGTGAGAAGGGTATAGGTCGTTATCTCATAGGAGGTCATCGAGCTCCCCGCTCCCGTGAACGATTCGGCTGCTTCAATAAATGCTGATAAGAGGTTTTTTTGGTAATTAAAATCGTTATCTGTCTCACTTGCAGCAATAGTCCCTTCAATCGCCGGACGGGTCGGGGTTTCCGGGAGTGTCTCCGACCCTGCAGGGTTGACCATATTGTTGGTGGTAAATAATGTAGATGTCTGAACATGGGTCGTTGCATTCTCAGGGGCGGAGGAGGTGTTGTTCAGAAGAAAGGGCATGGTGCTGCTGTCAATGGTGATTCCTGCAGCTATAGCGAGAATGAGAACTGCAATGCCTATGGCACCGTACATCCTTTCTCTATTGGGTGTTTCTGTCATCACATCGCCTGTTATCGGTTGTTCCCACTAATTGGAAAGGAGAGCCTTTTTCCTACATATCTTTTACCGTTGTAAAAGAGAAAGTTTACTATTGATTTTTCGAAATCTTTTGTAATGAGGGAAGGTCTGCATATATGAACCGTTTTGGGAATAGCAATACCGTAATCGGCCCCTGTCTGGAACCGGACGAGGATGCCAGACGTGCGGCAATCCGGAAATTTATGGAAGGATATTCGGATGAGCTGGGCAGGGAGATGGCAGGGCACCTGAGAGACGGCGACAAGGCGATCCGCGGATATGCGATGCAGGCGCTCGCTGCTGCGGCTCCGGCAAGTCTTCCGGTTCTCACCCAACTGATGGAGGATGGCGACTGGGTCGTCCGGTACCGTGCCGCTGAAGCACTGGGCCTTGCCGGAGAGGGGAGTGCGGTGGGGGTGCTCCGGGCTCATCTGACGGACAGCAGGGACCATGTCCGGTACATGGCGGTCAAATCGCTCGGCCTTCTGCACGCAGAGATCGCGGCTGAGGAGATCGCAGAGCGGCTCTGTGAGGATGAAAATCCCTATGTCCGGAGGATGGCGGTGCGCACCCTTGCGCGGATGGATGCGGCGGATAGTTCGGATCTGTTCAGACGTGTCCGAATGGACGAACCGGATGAGACGGTGAGAGCGGCAATCGACGAGGCCCTCGGCGAAGCGGGGTATGATGGAGCATAACCCGGTGGATGGGCCGGACCACGGCCGGGGTCCCGGGTTTCTCTCCTGTCTGCTTGCTGCGATTTCCCTCGTATTTCCTGTGTCTGTCTATTATATCGGCGGCGGCATGGGTGCGGGGGTTGCCTTTCCGTTCTTCCGGTACCAGCAGACCTATCTCGGGGCAAGCCTGATCACGCTGTGGAGAGACATCGACCTCGTCACCTCCGGTGCCATCTCCGGGAGAAGTGCGCTGGTTCCTTTCTTCTGGCTCGGTGGAGTGCTGCTGTGCTGTGCGGCCTGTGGGTTTGCCTATTGGTATTTCCGCCATCAGGCGGAAACGAACCGGACATATGCCGGTGTGTGCCTGATGGCGGCGGCGACGGCATATACCGGGGGCATCATCGCGCAGTATGGCTTTTCGTTTTCAGGCTCGGCCGGGTTTGCCGTTCCCATCGGTGCGGCCCTCTTGTTCGTGGCCGGGTGGTTCGTTGCATCCGGATTTCCCGGCATTGAACAGTGGGACGCTGATGAAGAGGCTGCCCCGGTGGACGAAGCGTCCGGGGACGTCTTCGGAGAAGAATAAGGCCGGGTGTATCCCGGTTATGCTTTTTTGGAAAAGAGCTCTTCCATTGCACCCAGGTCCGCATGGGCGGTGGAGTCCAGCGTTATCGGGGTGAGGGAGACCATGCCGTGGTGGACGGCATGCACATCGGTTCCCGGCGGTGCCTCATCGACCAGCGGACCGTTGATCCAGTAGTAGGGGCGGCCCCGGGGGTCGAACCGTGTCTCGACACCCGTGTGAAAGAGCTTGTGCGCAAGGGTGGTGACCGCATAGCCAGCATAGGGGCCGGGGGGCATATTGACATTGACGACATCGGTGCCTGCAGGAAATCCCGTCTCCATCAACCGGAGGACAATGTCCCGTACCGCCGTCTTTGCATGCTCAAAGTTGGTCGTGGAGTACTGCGGGTTATCGAACTTTTCTCCCTGGTCCGATACCTGGATGGAGAAGGCAACGGCCGGGGGGCCGTGGTTTGCCGCTTCCAGTGCCGCACCGATGGTTCCCGAGGTCATGATGGATTCAAAGGAGAGGTTCTCCCCGATATTGATGCCGCTGACCACCATGTCAGGTTTGATGCCGAAGGCGTACATGGCAAGGATGACACAGTCGGTCGGTTTCCCGTCGACGGCATGGGCATCCCGCCCGTGAAGGACCACCTTGTGCGCCCGAATAGGGTCAAATATAGATATGGAACGTCCGACGGCGCTTTGCTGGGTGGACGGTGCGAAGACATGGATCTCGGCGATATCCGCGAGTGCGTCATATGCCGCCCAGAGCCCTTCCGATGTCACACCATCGTCGTTTGTCAGGAGAATAACCGGTTTCATCCAATCTCACCCATCGTTGGTACGAGAAGATGAAAAAGGGTCCGATCGTCATGCTCATGTCCCCGTCAGTGCAATAATTGGTGAATGAAGGTACTACTGGCCGAATATTCCGTGTTTCATGACCCGGTGCTTGCCCCGGAGGGGGAGGCGATGCTCAGGGTTCTGGAGGACAGTTTCACCCGGTGCGGGTATGAGGTGGTATCCCCCGAGGGAGGCGATTTTGCAGAGGAGCTCAGGCGGCTCGCTCCTGAGTGTGATTATGGTCTGGTGATCGCACCGGACGCCCTCCTCGGACGATATACGCATATCCTCGAGTCCCTGACGCACAATATCGGATGCGCGAGCCTGAACTGTGCCCTGTGCGCGAACAAGATTCAGGCAGGCCGTATTCTTGCGGCTCATGACATTGCGGTGCCGCCCGAGACGGCGTCCGGCATGCGGGTCATCAAGGAAGTATCCGGGGCAGGGACGGTCAATATGCGCCTCGGAGACGAGGAGCCGGGCGTAGGTGAATTCGGCCAGGAGTTCATCGACGGCGAACACCTCAGTGTCAGCCTTGTGGGGAGCAGGTATGTCGGCGAGGCATGCCTCTATTACAGCGGCGCGGCGCCGCTTCCGCTCTCGCTGAATGCGCAGCAGATCAGCATAGAGGACGGCGTCTTCTCCTTTTCCGGCGGAACGGTGAATGTCGATCATCCGGCGAGGGACGAGATCATCGCAACGGCGGTAAAGGCGGCAACCGTCCTGGGGTGCCAGGGCTATGCCGGCGTCGATGTAGTGGTGGCAGACCGGGTGTACGTCGTAGACGTCAATTCCCGTCCCACCTCGAGCCTTGTGGGCATCACCGCCATCATGGACGAAGAGATCGGTGAACTTCTGATCAACGCATCGAAGGGCATCCTTCCCGGTGAGGTGCACCTGGCCGGAACGGCCAGGTACGACAAGTCGGGACAGGTCGTGATACTGTGATCGGCATCGACGTGGGAGGAGCGAATCTCAAGGTGGTGACCGACAGTGGTGCCGACATCCACTACTGCCCCCTCTGGCAGAAATCCCCCATCACCGACGTCCTCTCCCCGTACCGCGGGAAATCCGCCGCCGTGGTGATGAGTGGGGAACTTGCCGACGGGTTTTCGAACAAGACCGAGGGGATAGGTTTCATCGTCGATGCCGTCAGAGCGGCACTTCCCGATGCCGTCTTTTACGGGACGGACGGGCGGTTTCACCCGGGTGCGGACCGGAGCCTTGCGGCGGCAAACTGGCTTGCATCAGCAGACTGGCTCCGGGACCTCTTTCCGGATGGCATCCTGGTGGATATCGGCAGCACCACGACCGATATCATCCCGCTCGAGCCGTTTGATGCGCTGAAGGGGCTCTCCGATCTCGACCGCCTGCAACGGGGGATGCTGGTGTATACCGGTCTCCTTCGCGCTCCGGTCGCATCGCTCCTGCGTTCGGTCAGTCTTGCCGGAACGTCCACGCTGGTAAGCAACGAGCTCTTCGCCGTCAGTGCCGATGTGCACCTGGTGCTGGGGCATATTTGTCCCGATGAGTATACCGTTCCGACACCCGACGGCGCGGACGTGAGCATCCCCGCCTCGCTGCAGCGCCTCTCACGGGTGGTCTGTTCGGACATGGAGGAGATCGGGCCGGAAGGGGCGTATGCTGTTGCAGAACAGTTCTGGCAGGAACAGTGCTCGCTCATCTCCTCACAGATTGAACGGCTGGACCCCCGGCATGACAAGGAGGTGATCTTTGCCGGTGTCGGTGCCAGGGTGCTGGCAGGCTCCCTTGAAGGCATGGTACTTGCGGACCATATCGGTGAGATGGCGGATGCCCTGCCCGCATATGCGGTACGGGAGGTGGCGCTACGGACCGCCGGACCCTGAGCATTCTTCTCTTCACAGGCTCAGTTGCGGCGTCCGTCCTCTTCTGGATAGCCGGCCTTCCGTTGTTTTTTCTCTTTCTGTTCATCCCCCTGATCCCGTTTGCCGCCCGCCCCCATCGCAAGAAGAAATGCCCGCTGTGCGGGTGGGAGACGGTCGGCCCCGAAGATTTCTGTCCCTGGGACGGAAGTCCTCTCGGACCCCCTGAATGAAC
>JBFFLM010000124.1:0-4984 GCA_041554835.1 Methanogenium sp. | reverse complement strand
GATGAACTGCACCGTCAAGGCGGTGGATGCAATGGGATGGGAGATCGACGATACGGTCTTTATCTCCGGCATCGGCTGTTCTTCGCGTGCACCGGGCTACATCACCACCGACTCACTCCACACGACGCACGGGAGGGCGCTGGCCTTTGCAACCGGCGTCAAGATGGCAAATCCTGACCTGCATGTCGTGGTCTTCACCGGTGACGGGGACCTATCCGCCATCGGCGGCAACCATTTCATCCATGCATGCCGGAGAAACATCGATATGACCGTCATCTGCATGAACAATATGATCTACGGGATGACCGGCGGACAGGGAAGCCCGTGCACCCCGGTGGGAAAAATATCCACCACCACTCCCTATGGTGCGACCGAACCGGTCTTTGACCTTGCCGAACTTGCCGTTGCAGCAGGTGCAAACTATGTCGCTCGCTGGACCTCATACCATGTTGCCGAGCTCATCAAGGCAATCGGTGCAGGGCTTGAGACCCCGGGCCTCTCGTTCATTGAGGCAATGGTCCAGTGCCCGACCGCCTACGGCAGGCGTAACAAACTCCGCCAGGTGGGCGAACAGGTCGAATACATGCGAAGCCACGCAATGCTCCTCCAGAAGAAGGCGCGGCTTGAGGAACAGGGGAAGGAGATTCCGGAGGACATGTTCACAGTCGGTGAATTTGTCCGGCGGTACCGTCCGGCGATGGGGGTGCCGAAATGAGACATGAAGTGCTCTTCTCCGGCTTTGGCGGGCAGGGGATCATCCTCTCGGCGGTGATCCTCGGCAGGGCCGCGGCCCTCTACGACGACAAGCATGCAGTCCAGACCCAGGTCTACGGGCCCGAGGCACGTGGCGGAGCATCCATGAGTGCTGTCGTCATCGACGATGAACCCATTCTCTACCCGAAGGTGAAGAGCCCCGACATCTACGTGATCATGTCCCAGCAGGGATTCGAGAAGTACGGGGCAGGGGCTCCGCCATCGGCTATGATGCTCCTCGACAGCGAACTGGTGCTTGAACGCCCAGCCTGCCGGTACCGTGAAATTGCGGCGACGAACGAAGCCAAGGATGCCCTTGGACGGGTCATCGTGGCAAATATCGTGATGCTGGGGGCGGTAGTGACCGCAACGGGCATCGTTTCAAGGGAGGCCATCGAACAGGCCGTCCTTGACAGCGTTCCGAAGGGGACGGAAGACCTGAACATGGCGGCGCTGCGGCGCGGTTTTGAGCTGGGAGAAGAAGAGAGCGAATGAACGTTGTATAACAGCGGGTGAACCATGAAACTGTTGGAATTTGAGGCCAAGGATATTTTTAGAAAGCATGGTATTCCGATACCGGAAGGGAAGGTAATCAAGAGTCCCGATGAGCTGTATCTGCACATGGACGACTTTGCGGATGAGGTCGTCGTCAAATCACAGGTCGATGTGGGAGGACGGGGAAAGGCGGGCGGCATCATCGTCACCAAGAAGGCGGATGTCGTGGCGACCGCAACCCATCTCTTCAAAACCCCTATCAAGGGACTAAAGCCAAAGACCCTGCTTGTTGAGGAGAAGCTTCCCATCGAGCATGAATACTATGTGAGCATCACCATCGACCGTGCAACCCGCCAGCCGATGATTCTCTTCGCCGAGACCGGAGGGATTGACATCGAAGCGACGGCACAGACAAATCCGGAGGCGCTGCGCCGGGCGACGTTCTCCCCGCTTCTTACCGAAGTACCCGGGTACCAGATGCGCCACCTTCTCGGTTCCGCACCCCGAGAGCTCGGCCCGGTGATAAACGATCTGTATCACGCATTCTGCGCTTCCGATGCGCTCCTCGCGGAGATCAATCCACTCGTCACCACCACCAGAGGAGTCTATGCAGCAGATGCAAAACTCATCGTCGACGACAATGCCCTCAAGAGACAGGGCATTACCGTCAACCGGGACCTGACCCCCCGCGAACGGGAGGCCGAGGCAAACGGCTTCAGTTACGTGGAACTCGACGGGACCATAGGTGTCATCGGAAACGGTGCGGGACTTACCATGTCCACCCTGGACCTCATCACCCAGTACAACGGCAGTCCGGCAAACTTTTTGGATGTCGGCGGCGGTGCGGGACGTGAACGTGTCATGAAGGCCGTACGCCTCGTCGGCGGAATGCCCGGCGTCAGGGTGATCATCGTCAATCTTCTCGGCGGGATTACCCGCTGTGACGAGGTGGCACGAGGAATTATCGAGGCCGGCATCGACCAGCACGTCATCACCCGCCTCGCCGGCACCAATGAAGAGGAGGGTAAGGCAATCCTGGCAAAACACGGTTACCAGATGCTCGACACCATGGAAGAAGTCGTCCGCACTGCGGTCGAGGAGGCAGCGGCATGATCTACGGCGACAGGAACACAGGCGTCATCGTACAGGGCGCAACCGGCAACCAGGGGGCCTTCCATATCAGCCTGATGAACGAGTATGCACGCTCTGTCGGCGGTCGGGGAGTGGTTGCAGGAGTAACCCCCGGAAAAGGTGGTCAGACGGTCCACGGCATCCCGGTCTATGACAGCGTCCGCGAGGCAGCAGATGAACACGACTTTACCACATCTGTGCTCTTCGTCCCCGGGTTTGCCGCGGGCGACTCCATCATGGAGGCGGCCAGCGCAGGCCTTGACCTCGTGGTCGCCATCACCGAAGGCATTCCCGTCCATGACACGATGAGGGCCCTTGCCTTTGCAAAGATGGAAGGATGCTGCGTCATCGGACCGAACTGTCCGGGAACCCTCTCCCCGGGTGAACTCAAGCTCGGTATCATGCCGCCGCAGCTGGCCATGCCGGGAAACGTCGGCATAATCTCCCGGAGTGGCACCCTCACCTACGAAGTGGTCAATGAACTGACCCGTGCCGGTATCGGCCAGTCCACCATTGTGGGAATCGGCGGCGACCCCGTCATCGGGCAGACCTTTGTCGATGTCCTGGAACGCTTCGAAAAGGACCCGCAGACAAAGGCGGTTGTCCTCATAGGTGAAGTCGGCGGAAACCTCGAGGAGGAAGGGGCAGCGGCAACAAGTATCCCCATCGTCGGCTATGTCGCAGGCGTATCCGCACCACCGGAGAAGCGTATGGGCCATGCAGGAGCCATCATCGAAGGAGGAGAGGGGGATGCTCGCTCCAAGATCGCACGGCTCACCCGCATGGGCGTCCCGGTGGCAGGCAAACCCTCCGAGATTCCGGCCCTGGTACGGGAGCTGCTATGAAAGAGACCCTGATGGCTGCAGCCTCAAGCCTGGCAGAAGAAGTGGATGCCAAGGCCATCGTTTCGTTCATCGAACCGATTGAATTCAAAAGCCGTATCCCCGTCATCTGGGTCGAGGATCTCCAGCTGGATGTCCTCCGTGACCTCACCATGCACGACATCCTGGAGATCTCCGAACGCCATCTCCACGACGCAGCGGTCCAGATCTATCTCTCCCAGGAGTATGAGGAAGGCAAGGTAATCGGTGTCTTCCCCTATGCCATTCTCATCTACGACATCAACCGGGGCAAGGACTTCATCAGCGTCACTGAATTCGACGATCTGGTTCCCCGGGACGTCATGCGTGCGGTTCTTCAGCTCTCGATGGAGATTGCCGTCGAAGGGCGGGAAGGACGGTCAATTGGAACGGCATTCGTGATCGGTGATGTGGATGAGATCAACATGTATTCCCATGCCGCGATCATCAACCCCTTCCAGGGCCACAGGCGAGAGGTCCGTGACATCACCAACGTGGATAACTGGGAGAGCGTCAAGGAATTCGCCCAGCTGGACGGCGTCTTCGTCGTCGACCGGGAAGGAATTATCCAGTCCGCAGGCCGCTATATCTCAGCACGAAGCGACGGGCTGAACATGCCCCACGGCATGGGTGGGCGCCACCGTGCAACGGCTGCACTCACCAACATTATCTCCGCCATCGGCGTGACCATATCCGAAAGTGGCGGCATGGTCCGGGTCTTCCGGTCGGGGGAATGCAAACTCACCATCCGTTCAGATGTCAGAATCAGAAAATAATCCATTTCCCTTGTTTTTTCTTTTTACAGGAATACCCCGTATTTTTTCCAACTTCCCATAAGGAAATCGTTAAGTGCGAGCCCACCTACTTTTTAACAATAGTAGGAGTTCGTGAGCTGAAATGGCACGAAATATTGCAGTAGAGACCTTATGTGAGATGCCGGTGAACAAGCAGCACATTGAGCTTGCGGAACGGAAATGTATCGGGCACCCCGACAGTATTGCAGACGGAATTGCAGAGGCGATTTCCCGTGCCCTTTCGCGTTCCTACCTCGATGAATGCGGTGCTGTCCTCCACCACAATACCGACCAGGGGGAGGTCGTGGCAGGGGAGTCCCTCCCGAAGTTCGGCGGCGGTGTCGTCACACGCCCGATATACATTCTTCTTACCGGCCGTGCCACCAAGTTCTATGACGGTGCCACCATACCGACGGACTCCATTGCCGTCGAGGCAGCGCGGGGGTACCTGAAGAACACCCTCGAATTTCTGAATATGGAGCATGACGTCATCGTCGACTGCAGAATGGGTGTCGGGTCTTCGGACCTCAGGGATGTCTTCAAGGCCTGCAGCGACAACTCTCTCCCCCACGCAAACGATACCTCCTTCGGCGTCGGCCATGCACCCTTCTCCGATCTCGAACGGACCATCCTTGCAGTAAGCGATCACCTCGACAACGTCTACCGGCCGAAACACCCGATCATCGGGACCGATGTGAAGGTCATGGGGCTTCGCCAGGGAGAGAATATCACGCTTACGCTCTGCGTCCCGATGATCGACCGCTTCTGCTCCTCTATGGAAGACTATATCGAGGCCGTCCAGAAGGTTACCGAAGAGGTACGTGCCGTTGCCTCCACCCAGAGTCCCCGCAGGGTAAACGTCCAGATCAATACCGGAGACAATTACAAGAGCGAGAGTTCTATCTTCCTGACCGTGACCGGGACCTCTGCAGAGATGGGCGATGACGGATC
>JBFFLM010000123.1:0-5008 GCA_041554835.1 Methanogenium sp. | reverse complement strand
GGCACTGACCGTCGCGGGCACCCTTCTCATCTATCTCTCCGGAGTGACGCTGTGGGATGCCCTCAATATTGCGATGACGGCCATCTCAACCGGCGGATTTACCATCCACAACGGGGGAATCGGGTACTATGACAACCGTCTCCTCGAACTGCTGATCATTCCGGTGATGATTGCAGGGGCCCTGCCGTTCAAACTCTATTTCCTCCTCCACCGAACCCATAAGTTCAGGATTCTGGAGGATGATCAGGCGAAACTGCTCTTTGCGATAATCCTTGCGGGCTTCGTCCTCATTACGGCCGACCTCCTCGTATTCAATAAGATGGATCCGTTCTCGGCGGTCGTCAACGGGCTGTTCATGGCCTCCGCCGCCGCAACGAGTACCGGGTTCCAGACTGCCGATATCTCGCTCTGGGCACCGGTTTCCATCCTGATTCTCACGGTCATGGTCTTCGTCGGTGGTTCGAGCGGGAGTACGGCCGGAGGTGTCAAGCTCTCCCGTGTCATGATCGGCTTCAAGGGTATCAAATGGTGGTTCCAGCGGTCGTTCAAGAGTACAAAGGCGGTCATTCCCTTCAGGTACAACGGGCGAAACATCGTCAAAGCCGAGGCGGAACTTGAGGTGTCGCGCAATATGCTCACCATGGTTCTTTTCATCATCACCATCGCAATATCGATGATCGCCATCATGCACTTCGAACGGCCGGATATCGATACGAGCCTTGTCATTTTTGACGTTATCTCGGCGACCTGCAACAACGGGATCTCTACAGGGTTTGTCACGCCGGATATCTCCGCGGCATCAAAGATCGTTCTTATTCTGCAGATGTGGCTCGGCAGGCTGGAGGTTATGGCGGTGATCGTCTTCTTCATCGGCCTCATCCGTGGTTTTGAGTGGTAAAAACACGCCATTACAGTGAGCGGGATGACCATTTTTTTTTGGAATGTGCGCGAATGGCGGAAGTTGAAGAGTATTATCGACCTGAAGATGATTATCGGGGAGGTAATCCTCTTCATCCTTGTATCCCCCCACGTGATGACGTACTTGCCTTTTTTCGAGACTGACCAGCGAACACCTGATCCCAGTAGGACAATTCTCAAGTCGGTACGTCTGATGTTCGTCAATAGGGGGATCGAAGACCCCCGGCAGTAAGCGAGTACTAATGATATAGCACAACTAAATTTTAGTCAATGAAACAAATCGCCCTGTATGGAAAGGGTGGCATTGGAAAGTCCACTACATCGGCAAATCTCTCGGCAGCTCTGGCGGATACCGGTTGTGATGTGATGCAGATCGGGTGTGACCCGAAGCATGACAGCACGAGAATGCTGATGCACGGAAAGTGGATTCCAACGGTTCTGGATCTTGTCCGTGAAAAAGGAGATAAAATAGGCGTTGAAGAGGTGGTCTTCGAGGGATATGGCGGAATACGGTGCGTCGAGGCGGGCGGCCCCGACCCCGGCATCGGCTGTGCAGGGCGGGGGATCATCGCAACCTTCCAGCTCCTTCAGAAACTCGATGCCCTCTACGGCGATGTCATAGTCTATGATGTCCTTGGTGATGTGGTATGCGGCGGGTTTGCCATGCCTATGCGGGAAGGCTATGCACAGGAAATTTATCTCGTCACCTCGGGCGAGTTCATGTCCCTCTATGCGGCCAACAATATCTGCAAGGCCATTGCACGCCTCTCAAAGCGCAGCAAGGCACGGTGCGCCCTGGGAGGGGTGATCTGCAATGCCAAGAATATTCCCGGCGAAGAGGACCTGGTCAGGGAATTTGCCGACCTCGTGGGTTCGCGCCTCATCGCCTATGTTCCCCGTGACCAGGTGGTCCAGATCGCCGAAGTCAACCAGCAGACCGTGATCGAGTTTGCCCCCGATTCTGCCCAGGCGACGGTCTACCGACAGCTTGCAGAGACGATACAGACGAACACCGAGACGTCCATCCCGACTCCGCTGGAGATGCATGAACTCGAAGCACTTGCCAGAAAACACATCCCGGTTTGAAGGCTGCACCGTGATGGGGGCGCTCTCCGTGAGCGCCTTTCTCGATGACGCCGTCACCATCGTCCACGGGCCGGACGGCTGTACTCACATCAATACCTCGCTTCTGCACACGACGCTCCTCGAACACGATATCTATACCATACCACGCATCATCTCCAGCGGACTGGGGGAAGAAGAGGTGATCTTCGGGGGCGAGGAGGCCCTTGCAGATGCGATTGCCCAGGCATGTTCATCGGGGCCGTCGGCCGTCTGTGTCATCTCGACCTGTGTCACCGAGACCATCGGGGACGATACGGCTGCGGTCTGTGCGAGGGACTGGGAGGTGCCGGTCGTCCACATCGAAAGTTCCGGTTTTCTGGGGGGAACGTTTCATTCGGGATACAACAGCGCTCTTTTTGCCCTTGCGGACTTTATCGAACCATCGCCGTCCCGTGATGGCGGGGTCAACCTGATTGGGGAGAAGAACCTCGAGTTTGAGGTGGAGGCAAACTATGCCGAGGTGGCACGCCTGCTGGGGGCCCTCGGTCTTGAGGTGAATGTCAGATTCGTCCGCAACGTATCGCCGGCAGCGATCCAAGGGATGGGGACAGGATGCCTGAATGTGATGCGGGAAGACCTGCAGGGCACACTGTCAAACCATTTCGACGCCCTGACCGGTATCCCTTCCATCCCTGCTTTTCCGGAGGGGCTTGCGGGCACGATAGCATTTCTCGGGGAGGCCGGGAGGCTGACCGGTATCGACGCTTCGGAGGCAATAAGGGAGGAAGAGGCACGGCAGGAGGAGCTCGCCGGGGACTTCAGCGATCTTGCCGGTGCATGTATCACCTTCGATTCCTTCGGGTTCCAGTCTGCGGGAAACGATCTCTTTGAGGAGATTGCAGCACATCTCGGTATCCATGTCTCTCCGGAGGGGACGGTGATCCCGGTCCCGTTCTGCATGCCGGTCGGCACTTCCGGTATCCGGGCGATGCTCAGGCAGTGGAGGAGGTTTATCAATGGCCAGGCCATGTGAGAACCCGGTGTGGCCGTGCGCCATGGTCGGGGCGGCATCGGCCCTAGCGGCGATTGACGGGGTTGGGGTCGTCATCCACGGCTCGTCCGCCTGCTACTTCTATGCCGATGCCGTCATTCCCGATCCCCTCAACTGCACCTATCTCCTCGAGCATGAGGTAGTCTTCGGGACCGAAGACCGCCTGCGCGAAGTGGTGGAGGCGGTCTCGCCCCTCTGTGAACAGGTGGCCGTCGTCAATTCCTGCGTCCCGTCGACCATCGGGGAGGATGTCGGGCAGTTCCTGGATGATCATAACGCCATCGTGGTCGATGCACCCGGCTATGCGGGAGATCTCGGAGAAGGGTTCAGGCGGGCGGTGGCGGCTCTTGCTCCCGCCGTCGACCCCTCACGGGCAGGGGTGAACCTCGACGGCTGTATATCGACCGATCTCTTCTCCACGGGCAACCGCCGGGAGGCGAAAAGGCTCTGTGGGATGGCGGGTATCCCGGTTGCAGCAACCTACTGCCGTGACACCCTGGCCTCCGTACGCCGCCCGTCCCCGGTGACCCTGACCCTCGTCCCGGACATGGCGACCGGCATCGGAGACCGTGCAGGCGTGATGCTGGGACTTGCCGGGGTGCGGGATGCCTTCGAGCGGCTCGGCGGCCTATGCCCTGAAGCCGATGTCTCGCCGGTGATGGATGAGGCCGAGGAGGCGGAGGAGCGTATCGTCATCGCGTGTGATCGCTACCTCAGGGCGCATGATCCCCCTGTCATTGGCATCGTCGCGATGGGGGGCTATGCCATAATGATAGCAGACCTTTGCACTACCTATCTGGATGCAGATATCGCCTTTGCCGCCTCAAGGACGGTTCCGCCGAAGGGCTGCACGGACATTGTCTACGCGCCGGATATCGGGTCCATCCGGGCCTGCCTGGACGAACACTCTCCTGACATCATCTTTGGTTCTGCCTATGAGGCGGCGCTGGCACCCGGTGCCGTCCAGGTACAGGTCACCCTCCCGATGAAGAAGTCGCTGATGCTCTGCAACCGGCCTCTTGCCGGCATCGAAGGCGCTCTCTGGGTCATCGAGCGGGTGCTCGCCGCAGGTAAGTCTTCCCGTTAAGTCTTTCGGTCTTCCGGCCGGATTTCGCGGCCGCAGTGGGGGCAGACCTCAATCGCCGGTGCGGTGGCCGCGGCCTTTCCTTTGTTACGTTTTGCCTTTTTCTTCTCCTCTTCCTCTTTAAGGACCGCTGTGAAGCCCGATGCGATGATACCGGCGGGAAGTGCGAATACGCCGATCCCGATGAGGGCCATGACGCCGCCCAGAATCTTTCCGAGCGGGGTAATGGGCACCATATCTCCGTATCCCACGGTGGCAAGGGTAATAAGTCCCCACCACATCGCCGCCGGGATACTGGAATACACCTCCGGCTGGGCGTCATGCTCCGCGTAGAACATGAGCGAAGAGGCGATGACGAGGATGATGATCAGGACGGAGAGGGCGGAGAGAAGGGACTGTTTGTCCCGGTCGATCACCTTCACCATGAGGGAGAACGATTTGGAGTATTTTCCCAGTTTAAATAACCTCAGGAGCCGAAGCACCCGCAGAAATTCCACGTTGAAGGGGAAGAAGAGGGAGAGGTAATAGGGGAGCAGGGCCACCAGATCGATTATCTGAAAGAGCCCCAGAGCATAGCAAATCCTTCCTGTGATGGGCCGGGCATATTCCATGTCGGCAGTGCACGACCAGATCCTCAGGACATATTCAATCGTAAAGACGATACCTGTCAGGAGTTCGATTGCAATGATGACGAAAAAATATTCTTCAAGAATAGCATTGACACTCGCAAGAACGACTCCCGCAATGGAGAGAAAGATCATGGAGATGATGAATGCATCAAAGAAGAAGCTCGTCCGGTCGCCTTCCCGTGGTGTCTCGACAATCTCGTAGATGCGTGTTTTAATCCTTCCCAACGTCTCTCCCTCCCCGGGGTCCGAAAACCCGCGTAT
>JBFFLM010000122.1:0-5077 GCA_041554835.1 Methanogenium sp. | reverse complement strand
GGCATCAGCCCATAATAAAAGAAGTACCTGAGATCCCAGTCCTGGCAGAACGGACGCGTGCCAAAGTATTCAAGGTCGTGCACGTGCAGGTCTCCGGAGAGATGGTAATCGGCAAGCTCAGGAGGCAGCTGAAGAAGGTACTGCTCCTTGCTGATTTTATCGGCCTTTTTCTTGTGTGAAGTTTCTGCATTCTCCTGCAGATTTGCATTATCGTGTGCTTCAAATCCCCTGCCGACGTCAATCAGGTGGGCGTCATAGACCGGTGTACCTACACGGGTACATACATTGCGATAACTCGTAAGATCGCGTTCGAGGAGAGTAATATTCAATATTTCACGAATCAACGGACCTGAAAGATACCTGAGTTTGAGTTTTTTAATTTTATTCTCAACCTCAAGACTGATTTCACGCGCCAGTTCCTCATCAGCCCCCTCTCCCCCATAAAATGTGCTGACGAGCTGGGTTTCCTGAAGGATCTGGTGTACAATTTTTTCCCTGTCCCAGTCAATAATATGCCCTCTGGAGGTGCGCACTTTTGGAAGTGCGGGGACATAGAACCCGTCCAGAGTCTGCTGGGATTCGACACGAAGGTGTTCACGTGCCATACACTAGTCACCTTTACAGAGCGGACCAACCACATCCTCTATGACGCCGTTTGCATCAAAAAGGTCTTTTGATGTAAGAAACGTCTTTCCAACCTGGAGGACTGGAGCCTCCCGGACGAAAACTCCATTTATCCTTAGTTCAGTAAGTGCCTCGGCACTCATCATATCGCGAACATCGTACTGTGCACCCGCCCCATCCAAGTAATCCTTTAAAAGTTCACAGTTTGGACAGTTTTCAAGGGTGTATACATTGATTTGTGCATTATCGGTCACCTAAAAAAATCCCCCTGCTTTCCTAAACAAATGTACCATGCAGCAAAATATATTTTTGTTGTTTGGTTTGATTATGGTGGTTATCCTTAGTACTGATGGATACATATAGAGATGCATGGTACGGGTCTTCATCGCGATTGATATGCCTGAAGAAATCAGGATAAAGATGAATGAAGTTCAGGATCGCCTCAGGGCATGTGCCGCAAAAATGACGTTTGTGGATCCTTCAAACACTCATATGACGTTGAAATTCATAGGGGAGATAAATTTGGAGACGCTTGAGAAGATCAGGGGGCCATTTGCGGCGCTGCGCTTTGACCCGTTTCCCGTTGAAATATCAGGTGTATCTCTGAATCCAAAAAAGCGTCCGAGAATTGTCTGGGCGGAAGGGGAAGATGCGGGGTGCGGGGCGCGCATACAGGAGGAGATAGATGAAATGGTCTCTCCTTTTGGTATTGAGAAAGAATCACGACCATTTCGTCCACATGTTACTCTTGCGCGGATAAAAAAATATGATCCCTCCCTGCAAAGGGCCGTGCATGAAGTTGAGGGGGTGTCTTTCGGGAGGTTTACCGTTGACAGAATATATCTCAAGGAGAGCACTCTCACCCCTGCGGGGGCGGTGTATACGATACTTGATGAGGTGAAGGGATGAGCCGAAATTCTTTTGAAGAGGATATCCTTACATCTCTCAGGCCCCGTCCGGGAGAGAGAGACCATATTCACGCCATTGCGGCCTTCATCATTAAAAAAATTCGGGAAAGTGGTCTTGCTGACGGAATGGTCGTTGGGTCGGTCGCCAGGGATACGTGGATCAGTGGAGACCGTGATCTTGATGTTTTCATGCTGTTTTCCCCTTCGGTATCCAGGGATGATCTTGAGGAGAAGGGAGTCCGCCTGGCAAGAGAGATCGTTGAGGATATTGGGGCAATCCCGGTTGAAAAGTATGCTGAACACCCGTACATTAACACCATCATTGATGGGCTGGATGTTGATCTTGTTCCGTGTTATGCAGTTGAGGATGCATCTTCAATCCTGAGTGCGGTGGACCGGACGCCGTTTCATACACGATATATTAAGGGGCGGATTACCGGACTGGAAGATGATGTCCTGCTCTTTAAGCAATTCGCAAAAACCGGGGGGGTGTACGGATCGGATCTGATGACCGAGGGATTTGCGGGGTATCTCTGTGAAGTTCTGGTTTTGTATGCGGGTGGGTTCAGGCCTCTCATAGAATCGGTCGTCTCTCAATGGAAACCGGGGATGGTAATAGACATTGAAGGCCATCAGCAGAAGGCATTTGACGATCCTCTTGTGGTTATTGACCCGGTGGACCCGAAAAGAAATGTAGCCGCCTCTCTTTCTCTTCGTCGTTTTGAGGAATTCATAGAGCTGTGCCGTGCGTATATCAACGGTCCTTCGGCAGCTTTTTTTGGCGGCCCGAAGGGGGTAAGGATTACCAAACCCGGGTTGCAGGCTGCCCTTGATGAGCGGGGAACGAGTATATATGCTCTGGTGTTCCCCACTCCGCACCAGATTCCGGATATCATTGTACCTCAGCTTCGAAGAACAATTGGCGGTATGTCGGATCTTCTTTGCAGAAATGACTTTATGCTTAACAGGGCTGCAGGATATATGGGGGATAAGGAGTGCATCCTGATTTTCGAGTTGATCGTCGATACCCTTCCCCCCCTTAAGTGCCACAGGGGGCCGCCGGTGCATCATCCTGTCAATGCCGGGAAATTCGTCTCAAAATATCTCGATTTGGCAGTATTTGCCGGGCCATATATTACTGAATCAGGTACCTATGCAGTTGAAATCAAACGAAAATGGCTGACTGTAGAGGCTCTTTTTTCTTCTGAGGACATTTTTACCGCACGGATGGGAAAGTACATTGAGCGTTCGATGCGGAAGAATTACACTCTATTCTGCGGTGCCGAATGCTGGAACGAGGAATTTTCACAATTTCTGTATGAATTTATTCATCCATCTTCGCCGTTACTTCGCCTGCATGATGCCATCTGAGTGGTGCGTTGGATTTTTAAATGGAAATATATAGTATATATATTTTTAAGAATAGCTATTAAATTCTCAGGCGCACAATGTATTTTTGAAAGTGGGGCAATAGCTTATGGAAATACGGAAAGTCCAGGTAACGGGGGGATCGTCCTTTATAATTTCACTTCCCAAGGAGTGGGTGAGGGCATCAGATATTAAGAAAAATGATCCCCTCGGTCTGATTGTCCAGCCGGATGGTTCTTTGACGATTACTCCAAAGCTGTCCGGCAAGCCTGTGGAACGGGTAAAAACTTTTGATCTCTCTGTACTGGATGATCCGTCATATCTTTATCGTTCTCTCATCGGTGCATATGTAACCGGGTTTGATACGATTGTGATTCAGTCTCCCGGAAGGATCCCGTCGTGGGCGCATAAGGCAATACGTAAGTTCACCCAAAGGACGGTTGGTCAGGAGGTCTCAGATCAGACGGACCGGAAGATAGTCATTAAGGATCTTTTGGACACGGGGGAGATGCCTTTTGAAAATACTCTTCGTAGAATGGCAGTTATTGTTGCGGGTATGCAGCGTGATGCGGTTCTTGCTCTGAAAACACGTGATGAGGAACTTGTCGAGGACGTAATTCTCAGGGATAGGGATGTAAACAGACTCTACTGGCTTGTTGCCAGGCAGTTCAATCTTCTTCTTCGAAATGTATCGCTTTCCCGTGATATGGGGGTCGATATAGAGCTGGCTCTGAACTATCTGCAGATTTCCCGTGTCATCGAGCGCGTGGGGGACCATGTCGTCAAACTGGCAGAGAGTATCAGGAGCCTGATGTATGTCTCCATTGAAAAGAAGATTGTGGATGTCATTGAGGTGAAGAACCGGGAATCGCTGAGCATTTTTCAGGCAAGTGTTGATTCTTTTTTTGAAAAAGATATCCACAAGGCCAATAATACGATTCTGGAAGTGGGTGAGCTGGTGAAGAAGTGTAATGAGGTTTCCGGGTGGCTTTTTGATCTCGGTACTCCTGGCGTGGTCTATATTGGATATTGTATCGAAAATTTCCGCAGGGTTGGGGAATATGCGGGCGTAATATCTGAAAATGCCATAAACTATCTCGTTATCGAAAAACCGTAATTCGAAGATATCTATCGTTTTCCGATTGAATTTCATCTTTCTTCTGTTTTTTAGGGGCTGAATACAAATATTGTGAATCACTATAATATTATGGGCTTCTATATAGTTTATGGGGTTGAATCCATAGCAACGGGGCCAAATATAAATACTCCCTGTGTGTATGAATACTCATGGCAGAGACATCTGATGTCACAAAAATGCTAGAGAAGATCGAAGCTGACAACATTAAGTTTATCCGGCTTCAGTTTTCTGATATCCAGGGGTTGCCAAAGAATGTGTCGATCCCCGTGACTCAGGCAGAGAAAGCACTTACCAATGGAATCGGCTTTGACGGCTCTTCCATCGAGGGATTTGCACGGATAGAAGAATCTGATATGGTTCTCAAACCCGATCTGAATACCTATAGGATCCTTCCCTGGAGGCCTGTTGATTCAAGGGTCGCACGGTTCATCTGTGATGTCTATCTTCCGGATGGTACCCCGTTTGCAGGTGATCCCCGGCATGTGCTGAAAAAAGTGATCAATGAGGCCGCCTCGATGGGGTATGAATTCAATACCGGACCTGAGCTTGAATTCTTCCTCTTCAAGAGAGACGAACTGGGGATGCCGACAACGGGGTTCCAGGACCTTGGGGGATATTTCGATCTTGCTCCTACGGACCTCGCCGAAGACGTCAGGGCACAGATTATCAGTGCCCTCACCAACATGGGCTTTGAAATCGAGGCATCACACCATGAAGTCGCAGAGAGTCAGCATGAAATTGATTTCAAGTACGGTGACGCCCTTACGACGGCAGACAATGTGCTGACGTTCAAGTTTGCAACGAAATCAATTGCCCTCATGAATGGACTTCACGCAACATTTATGGCAAAACCCTGTTATGGGATCAACGGAAACGGAATGCATACCAACGCTTCCCTCTTCAAGGACGGAAAGAACGCGTTCCATTCGAACCCTCCTCCTGGGTGCTAGCCGCTTGCCTGGTGCTCGTATTCAGGCGGGCATTCACTCGAGTAGCCGGGGGCGTTCCGCGGCCTGGTTATGCGAAGCTCTTAGGCTCT
>JBFFLM010000121.1:0-5113 GCA_041554835.1 Methanogenium sp. | reverse complement strand
GACTACCTGATCAAGGCAACCAAGCACGTGGTGCCCTTCGCAGATGAGGATACCAAGTTCAGGGTCTACATCGTTGTCGAGAACATCGGCGGGACACAGACGCCGAATACCGCCTATATCTACGACATGATCCCGACCAACATGTCCCTTGCTGATTACAGTTCATGGAATGAAGGTTCGAGTAATTACGTCAACAGCTCGTCCCTGTTCGGGGATTACACCAATGTTACATATCCGATGGCGGGCTATGATCTCGGCCAGATCTGGAGCCTCGGCTCACTCCAGCCCGGTGCAAACGGCACCGGCAACTACGAAGACTGGGAACAGATCAGCGACGACCAGCAGTTTGTCATCGCCTACAACATGACGGGCAGCGGCGACTTCCGCCTCAGCGACGTCTATATCGTCGGCGTGGACCCGGTCAATTCGCTCAATGACCACACCTCGCCCATCGTCACCCTGTTTGGCGGCTCTAAGGCGGCAAACTACGAAGGCATGTTCATTCTGCTCTTCGCAGCGGTCATGGTGGCAGGTGTCGTCATCCGAAGAAAGAAATAACCCTACACTACCAAAGATTTCCTATGGACAGCAGGAAGGCGAGGTGGGGGATGACCCTTGTGGTGGGGGTCATCTGCCTCATACTCATGACAGGCGCTGCACAGGCGCAGACCATTGACGTCGAAACGATCTCCCACTATGATGTGGAGGTCACACTAGGGGACACTGTGCACCAGAAGACGATGGTGACGCTGAGAAACGTCATCGACAAACCGGTCGTCCCCGGCATCGGAGAATTCAGACTTCAGACATTTTCACCCTCCCAGATTTTTTTCTTCTCCATTCCGGGCACCTCTGCCCCGAAAGCGGTAGAAGTAGAGAACCTTCGGGCAATTACCTCGGATGGAAAGCTCCTGATGTCCCATGTGACAGAAGGGGACGACTATACCACCATCCGGTATGAAATCTGGTATCCCATCCAGCCCGGCGAGGAGATGAGCTATATCCTTGAATTTGATTCCAGTGACCTTGCCCAGAAAGGAGTCCTGTTCACAAACATCGCCATACCTGTGGCATCAGATCTCCCTATAGAGGAATATACGGTTACGTTCTCATCGGACCAGAACCTGGTCCACCAGGACGGGACCTCGGGAACCCTCCCCCGCGGAGAGATCGCCTTTGCAAATGCGGAATTTTCACCGCTCCCCCTTCCTGAGGCCGGATTTTCATGGTCCGTTGTCCTGTGGGGGCTTGTCCTCGCAGCGGGCATCGCCTGTGCGGTCTGGTACGTGAGAAGAGAGCCGGAGAAAAAGGAGGAGTGATTGACGAAAATGAAAGATCGTAGAAGAATATCCAGGGTGATGGTCACGCTTCTTGTGTGCGTGCTCATCGCCACCCTCCCCGGCAATGCCGCGGCGGATGCCGGTGATACAAATGTCACCGACAGTTTCGGGCCACCCGGAGTGGCCGACCCGGTTCCCCCCACCGGACTTGATGCAGGAGAATCATGGGTGCCGGGGAACACCGTGCTCATCACCTATGACGGCGAGGTGGGCACCGGGACGGTCACCGATCCTGCAGGATATGACCACGAAATTACCTTTGTCTATGCAGACGGTGTAAGCCTGGCCGAGTACCCCCTCCTTGACAATGTGATTATCGGGGAGTATACCGTTTCTGCCAATGGACTGAACACCACATTCTGCGTGGGCTGCTGTGCCATCAATGCATGGTATGTCGATGGTTGGGTAAACGGCACCGTCTCCGAATCGCTCAGGAATGCAGGGCAGCTCAGGTATACCTGTGAAAACCTTACGGGGAACATCACCCCGGATACCGGGGATGGCAGCTTTGCCATTCAGGTCGACCTGACGCCGGGCACCTATACGATGACTCTGGAGTGCGGCAATGCACTGACAACCCTCGTATTCACTGTCGATGAAGACACACCCTCGGATGATGCTTTGGCTCGGTCAGCATCTGCATCGGGAGTGCCGCAACCTGACCTCTTTGCTGCCGGCAATCAGATGGCGGAACAGGTTACGGTAACCGGCATCGTCTATGAAGACCTCGTGGTCACCGACCCCGACGGACCTGATGAACCCATCGAAGGGGCAGTGGTAACACTCTTTGCAGATGATGGGGATCTCGCCTTCGACCCGTCAGCTGACGCATATATCGAGTCAACCACAACCGATTCAGAGGGAGTCTACTCCTTTACCGTTGACAACGGCTCGAATTACTTCATTGCCGTAGAGGCGGCCTCCCTTACTACGACCCGCGGACTGGAGGCAGGTGCAGAACCGGAGGATATCCTTGCGGAACAGACCTACCAGGTATCCTTTGACCAGGCAACCGGCACCTACGAGTTTATCCTGCAGTTCGGCGGACAGGACCCGCTGGTGACGGATGACTGGGACGAAGATGTTTACGAACATGTGGCGCTTTTCAATACCAGTGCCTATACCGGTGAGTCGATGGACTTCGGGTTCTCCTACGATGTCATCGTAAACGACATCGGCGCCGAAGATTCCCAGGGTTCCCTTCACCGATTCCTGACCAATGCCGAGGCTATTGAAGGGTTCCAGGAGAGCCGGTTTGTCATGGCGGTCCCCCCCAACACCCATGACGGTACCGGCCAGTGGTGGAAACTGGACCTTACCTACAGAATCGTTAACTTCGACGGACCCTTCGGGCTGAACGGCACGGTGTTTAACACCTCACTTTCCCCCTGGGATACCAACCCCGGCTACGTTTCCTACGACACGGAGAACCACCGGATGATCGCCGTCAGCACAGCCACAGCCGTCCCTGTCGGGACCGGCCCGGACGGTCGCGAACACTTTGGTGAAGATGACCTCTTTATCCCGGTCGCCAAACCTGAAATAGAACTCAACCCCCCCAAAGGCGACGGGCTCATGGAACTGGATAGCGAGGGTTCGCATGTCTCGGATATCGCAGGATACGCAGCCGGTACCGTGATCAGCTCACTTGCCCCCGACATCACAATCGAGCGGTGTCTCATCGGGCTGACGGCAAATGCAACGCCTGCAGAGGAGGAGTATGCAACCTCAAAAGACAGCCCCGCAAGCGGCATCAACTTCAACAATGATGCTTCAAACAACATTGTTCGGGACAGCATAATTGCCTTCACCAAGCACACGGGCATCTCCCTCGTCGACGGAGCGGAAGGATGTCTGCTTGAAAATATTCTTGTCTATAAGACAGCCATGGACCCCACGGGAGGCCATACGGGAATCGATGTAGCCGCATCCACCCTGCATATCGACCGCAGCATCATCGCCCACACGGATGAAAAAGACGCCATACAGATCCAGCTCCCCGGTACCGGGGGAGGAAGCGGACCGGAGATCACCGGTTCCCTCATTGAGATGAACGAAGGGGTCGGCATCAATATCCTCCAGGCACCGGATACGAGAGTAAGGTCGTCGGTGATCCGCGGTAACGGACATTCGGGCATTGTAGTGGAGAACAGACAGAGTCTGAATAACACGTTTTCGAAGAACGCACTCTACAACAACTCCTATCTCGGCATCGACCTCGGGGTAACCGGCGGGGTTGACAATGTCACCGTAAACGACGGCGTGCTCCTTGACAACAAGCCAAACCGGGGAATGGATTACCCGGTTATCACCGCAGCGGTCTGGAACACGGTTGCAGGCACGCTTCCCGTCGAAGGGTTTGTCGGCCTCCCCGACCACGACAATTCCGACTTTGCCGGATCAGAGATTGAGATCTTCCTCGTCCGCAACGACACTGCAGGGGACAACCTGATCGGCAACAACTGGGAAAAGAAGAAAGAAATGGACACCTACTACGGTGAAGGATGGATGTATCTGGACACCATTGACCCCCCGGCAGATGGTGACGGGAACTTCAGAGGAACACTGGATGTCAGTGGCATTACACCGGGAACAGATATCGTCCTTGCAGGAACCGCAACCCTGTTCGGCTGCACGTCCGAGTTTGGCGAGCTCCATTATTATGGAGGAGGGACCGACGACTTCAGGGTCGTCACCGGAAGCATCACCCTCAACGGAACATCCATCATTATGAACATCACCTCACAGTCAGGCACTATCCCGCAGGCATCGCTCTACTGGCTCAAACCCGAAGGGATGACCATCGATACAATGTCAAGTGATGACTTCCTGAACACATCCGCCGGCAACGAGTACATCTGGTACTTCTCCGACCTCGAGGAAGGAGTGCCTCAGTCGGTCGAGCTGCAGTTTGAACCCGGTGCCTGGCGGATAAGCGACCTATACAACCTGGGGGTGGACCCACGATGAAGGCGCTTCGCTTACTCAGCTGCATTCTCCTGATTGCCCTTCTCGGCATCGTCCCTGCAATGGCGGCCGATACCACCGTCGATGAGTACCGGGCGGTATACTATACCATCGCTCCTGCAAACCAGACCATCTACAAAGACTGGGTCGTTGTAGAGTGCAGCGATGAAATTTCGATGACGATCGGCGGGACACCGATACATTTCCCCCCAGGTACCGACACCCGCACGGTCGCAAAAACACCGTTTGATATCTATGTCACCCTGGAGGGGATAGACAAGTACAACTGGAATTACATCGTCCACAACGACTATGACTATCCAACCTCGGTCGTTGCCCGCTTCCTCCCCTCCGAACGGATCACCCTGACAAACGGGACAAACTGCGCTGAGTTGGTGATGTCGGGCAACGATACCCTTGCGCCTCTGACCATCCCTGCAAATGGTACTGCTTCGGTTCGGCTCACTATTCCAAACCCGCCGGATTCCAAAGGGACGCATACCTTCTATGTGAACCAGAGCTATCTGAACTTCACCGCCACTGACACCGTTGCTATTGAAACGACGGTCTCACCGGTCATCAGCGTCGAGAAGTCCTATAACGGAACCGCCTGGAAGGCTCTCTATACCGTGAACAATCCCGCAGATGATGACATCACCGCGGACATTACCTTCTGGTACGAACTCCACGAGGATCGGATGGGAACGAACCGGACGGAGCTCGGCAATGCCACAGTCAATATCAGCACCGGGAGTTCATGGACAAACACCAGTACGGTAGTAACCGATGATGGGAAGGTCCCGGTC
>JBFFLM010000120.1:0-5130 GCA_041554835.1 Methanogenium sp. | reverse complement strand
GGGCCTGGGAAATCATTGTTGCCGCCGGGGATATCACCTGTTCATCCAGTCTTTCAGGACGTCCGGATTCGGTCATATGGCTGCAGGCAGGAACCTGTTGTATGGCTTCTCCCATCAGGAAAGATCCTCCAGGATTTGTTTCATCGTATCAATATGGTATTGTCCAGGTGCGGTGGGTGTGCCGAAATGGCAGTAGACAAGCTCAGAACCGAAGAGCGCCACCAGTGCCCGTGCATATCTGAACCCATTACCCATCGCGCCGGTGCAGAGGGGCTTTGGCGCATCAAGGGTGAAGGTCAGGAGGGACAGTACATCACGATGACTGCGGGGTGTCACGATGATCTTCGGAATGTCCCCGTAGTCCCTGAGTTGTGCTTCAAGACAGGCAAGGTCCTTTGGACCGGGGGTATCCGGGAGATGCGCGGAGGCGATTATTCGGCAGGTTCCTGCATTTGTCAGGTTGGGTGAGTATCTGCTGAATTTTCTTTCGACATCAATCCAGGCGGCCATCCGGCCCCACTTTATCATAGTTTCCAGCCATTCCTCTGGCGTGCCGTCAAAGCTTCCTCCTTCCTCTCTGCTCCTCAGGGTGACGATCAAGGGAGGCAAAGGGGCACCTATAGCAGCAATATCTTCAGGGGAGATATCGAAGAGGTCGATGCGCAGCTCAATTAGATCCGCACCGCTTGAGGCAGCCTCGAAAAGATCCTCCTTTGAGGTAAGTGCAACAACCGTTTTCACGTACAATTCCTTCTCCTAACATTTTCCTTCTCCTCCAATAAATGATAGTGAAGGTGAAGGGGAGGAATCATAGGTTCAATTGAAACTTTCAAGTGATTCCGCCTCCAAGTTATCAGAGAAGATCGGTGGTTTTTTGAGAGTAAATTTTGGTGGATTTGTTCCGGTAAGTACCGTAGACTGGCGGGGGCGATCCGTCTGCACGGTATTTCTTAGAGGCTGCCCGGTACGGTGTCACTACTGCCACAATCTGGCACTGCAGTCCGGGCAGGATGTTCGGGATACAAAAGAAGTGCTCGATATGATCCGCTCATCAAGGATGATCATTTCGGGAGTCATATTTTCGGGGGGCGAACCTACCCTGCAGAAAGATGCCCTCATTGAACTTGCCGAAGGGTGCCGGGAGATGGGTCTCAAGATCGGTGTACAGACCAACGGGGTATTTCCGGAGACCCTCCGTGCACTGATTGAACGCGGCCTTCTCGACCTGGTGCACATGGATATCAAAACCCGGTGGGAGCACTATCCGCACCTATTCCGTGTGGGCCCGGAGGTGACGGATCATGTCCGGGAATCCTTGGGACTGTGCATGAAAGCACGTGAAGAAGGACGAATGGACGAATTCCAGGTCGTTGTTACGCTCTTTCCAGGCAGGGAAGATGATGTATATCATATCGCAAAGGAGATCGGTGACCACGATCTCGTGCTCAATCAGGGGGTAGAAGGGAACATTCCACCGTTGGGATTTGACGACCTGAAAAAAATTGCAGATAAACTCCGTCGTCCGGTGAGGATCCGGACCCGTGAGGACGGTGAGGTTGCCTATGTCGACAACCGGATTATCATCGCCGATTCGATAGTACTCACAGATATTCTCCAGGCACGGAGAACGTATTAGAATATATGCACCCGGGGTGCAGGGACGAAAACAGATGAAAGTGATTGGAGTGGTTGGCCTGCCGGCAACAGGAAAGGGCGAGTTTTCAAGGATTGCCGGTGAACTTGGAATGCCCGTGGTAGTGATGGGTGATGTCGTCCGCAGGGAAGTCAGGCGGCAGGGCCTCTCCCTGACCGACGAAACGATGGGGCGGATTTCCGGAGAGCTTCGCCAGGAATACGGGAGGGATGCCCTTGCGACGCTGAGCATTCCCGCCATTGAGGGGGAGGGTGCTGATGTTGTTCTCGTCGATGGCATACGGAGTGACGCTGAGGTTATCAGATTCAGGGAACATTTTGACGAGTTTTATCTCGTCGCCGTCGAATCTCCCTATGATCTGAGACTGGCCCGTATCCGGGACCGTGGACGTGAAGATGATACCATAAGCGCTGAGGAACTCACGGCCCGCGACGAGCGGGAGCTTGGGTGGGGTCTCGGGGAGGCCATCCTTATGGCGGATTATTCTGTTACAAATGACGGCGGAATGAGCGAGTATGAAATAAAAGCCCGGTCCATTCTCCGGAAATTAATGGGAGATGTATGACGGCCGGCGTATATTTTGCCTCATCTTCGAAGGTCTGGTCATCAATTGACTGGGTCTACGGGATAGAGGAATGCGGCTATGATGGCTGGGAAATATCAGCCGATGGCAATTATCGCATCGAAGAGCCATTGGCGTTTCGGCGCATATGTGAGGTCATTGAGACGACCTCACTTGGGATTTCGGTTCATGCGCCGTTTACCGATCTCAATATCGGATCGCTGAACTATCCCATATATCAGGAATCGGTACGGCAGTTGTGCGCCTGTGTGGAGAAGGCTGGCGAGATTACTGACCGGGTCACCATCCACCCGGGATACGTCTCCCCCCACGGCCGTCTCGTTCCCGGGAATGTATGGGAGCTGCATAAGGATGCACTCAGGGAAATCGGGCGATGCGGTATTGAAAACGGTGTGCTGGTCTGTCTTGAAAATATGCCTGATATTCCGGATTTTCTCTGCAGAATGCCCGAAGAGCTGTTCGGCATGATTGATGGCGTGGAAGGGGTCTCTGCAACCATTGACATTGGGCATGCAAACACCGTCGGAGAGGTGGATGCGTTTCTGAGGTACCTGGGCAGTGCAGGACATATGCATATTCACGATAATCACGGGTCTGCGGATGAACATCTGGCACTCGGTGCCGGCAGCATAGACTGGGAAATGGTAGGAACCAGTGTGAAGAAACAGTACGACGGGATATGTGTGGTTGAAGGGCGCAATCTTACGGAGGCGGCAGAGAGCCTTGAAACGTTCAGAAGGTGGTTCAAATAGCTGGAGAAACCCTGTATGTCTACTTTCTCGGCACTGCGGGAGCACTTCCCACGATCAACAGAAATCCGTCCTGTGTGATGATTCGACGCGGTTCGGATACGATTCTTTTTGACTGTGGTGAGGGTGCACAACAGCAGATGATGCGGGCCAGGACCGGATTTACCGTCGATGCTATCTTCATCACCCACTGGCATGCTGACCATTACCTTGGGGTGCCGGGGCTGTTACAGACGATGTCATTCATGGGCCGGACCGAGCCCCTGAAAATATACGGGCCGAGGTGGGTGCATGAATTTGTGGAGTATGTGGAAGGAATTTCAAGGACCCCGCTCGGGTTTGCCCTCCAGCCCCGCGAACTCTCCGACGGGATGGTAGTCTCCTTTGACGGGTATACCATACGCGCCTTTGCAAACCGGCACAATACCCTGGGGCTTGGATACATCCTGACGGAGGATGAGCGTCCGGGAAGATTCGACCGCGAACAGGCAATCAGCCTCGGTGTCCCGCCCGGACCACTCTTCGGTTGCCTGCAGAGGGGTGAATCAGTCACCGTAGAAATTGAAGGCGGTAGAAGGGAAGTGACCGCTGACCAGATTCTCGGCCCTTCACGCCCGGGAAGAAAGGTGGTGTATACCGGTGACACCCGTCCCGATTCCCGCGGGTGGGCGCAGTATGCGATGGAGTCCGACCTGCTCATCCATGACGCGACCTATGATGATTCAGAGGCAGAGCGTGCACGTGACGTCTATCATTCCACTGCGGGTGAGGCGGCGGCCGTTGCGCGTGAGATAAAAGCGCACCGCCTTGCACTCGTTCATATCAGTTCGCGGTACACCGGGACGAAAACCCATATACATGATGCAAAAGAACACTATGGAGGAGAAGTGATCGCTCCGGATGATCTGGAGATGATCGAAATAACCTATAGGAGTTAAATGAGTATGCCCGGGGAAGGTGAGGAATGTGCAGGTCCGGATAGGGAGCGTATCCCGTGCATTCCTTACAGGATTGGCAGCTCTTTTTCTCAGTGCGTTTGCAGCAAGCGCAGCCGGGATTTATCTTGGATCTGTTTCTGAACTGATTGTGCTGCTACCCGGGATTATGATCATGGTCCCGCCTTCCATCAATATGCGTGGGAGCATCTCAGGAGTTCTTGCATCCCGTCTCTCTTCAACCATGCACCTGGGGGAATTTGATATGGATTTCTCCAATGAAGGTGTGCTGGGGGCAAATCTCAGGGCCTCATTTATTGTTACGGTCATCATTGCATTTGCCCTTGGTCTCATAGCATGGGGGATAGCCCTTACATTTGGCATTGAGGGACTGAATGTCATCGATTTTGTCGTTATTTCGGTGATTTCAGGTATCCTTTCGGGGGTCATTGTGATGGGAATTACCCTGCTGGTTGCCTATATCAGTTACCGTTACGGGCTGGACCTTGACATGATAGCATCGCCGACGGTGACGACAAGCGGTGATATCGTAACGCTTCCGCTGCTCGTTCTGACGACGCTTGCAGTTCTCCGGATAAGCCCGCTTGTCCGTGGCGGGCTTTTCCTGTTCATCATTGTCCTCGCGGCACTTTCGTTTATCTATGTCGCTGTTGGGAATACAAAGGTACGGGAGATAGGGAAGGAGATAATCCCCCTTCTTATTGCGCTCTCCTTTGTCGGTACCCTTGCAGGTCTTACCTACACGCTTGATCTCGAGCAGCTCGTCGAATACGGGGTATTTCTGATTATCATAACTCCATTTGCGGGCATGTGCGGTTCGATCGGAGGAATTCTCTGTTCCCGCCTTGCAACGGGTATGCATACCGGTGCCATCGAACCTACGCTCGTTCCCGAACGTACGGTATTCCGGCAGTTTGGCATGTCCTATGCGTATGTCCTCATCATCATGCCGCTTATCACCCTGATTGCCTTTGTTTCAGCACACTTCCTCGGCCTTGGTTCACCGGATGTACGATCACTCTTTGTAGCGGTGTTGCTCGCCGCTTTGGTGGTCATGACGCTTGTCAGTTGCATTGCCTATGCGACC
Source organism: Methanogenium sp. (assembly GCA_041554835.1). Lineage (GTDB taxonomy): Archaea > Halobacteriota > Methanomicrobia > Methanomicrobiales > Methanomicrobiaceae > Methanovulcanius. The sequence goes on along the minus strand of JBFFLM010000120.1, from coordinate 101 downwards.
GCCGGCCTATCTTTTCGCTACGGACTTGATCCGGACAATTTCGGCATTCCGGTGATATCGGCAACCATCGATCTCATCGGGGCGGCGGTTCTGGTCAGTGT
>JBFFLM010000119.1:0-5136 GCA_041554835.1 Methanogenium sp. | reverse complement strand
GTCGGACAATATGCGAAAGATCCTGGAGGAGAAACTTGGCCTGACCGCCTACGACTCGTACGGGATGAGCGAGATGTACGGGCCGGGTGCGGCCTTCGAATGCCAGGAACGCGACGGGCTCCACATCTGGCACGACATGTACTACGTCGAGATCATCGACCCGGATACCGGGGAGGTGCTCGGGCCCGGCGAGCTCGGGGAACTCGTGGTCACCCCGCTCGTCAAGGAGGCGATGCCCCTTCTCCGGTACCGGACCGGCGATATCACGATGCTCATGGAGGACGAGTGCCCCTGCGGGCGTGGCGCAAAGCTCGCACGCTTCTCCGGCAGGTGCGACGATATGCTCGTCATCCGCGGCATCAACGTCTTCCCGTCCCAGATTGAACACGTGCTCCGCTCCATCCCCGAGGTGGGCGACGAATTCCTGGTCTATGTCGACCGGGTGAACCACCTCGACGAGATGACGATCGACATCGAACTCAAACGCGAGTATTTCAGCGGGGAGCTCAGCGACCTGACCCGTGTGCAGAACAAGGTGATGGCGGCGCTCAGGGAAGCACTTAATCTGCGTACACGGGTAAAACTAGTTGAACCGGGTTCGCTCCCCCGCTATGAAGGAAAGGCAAAGCGGGTGGTCGACCGGAGAGGTGATACCGTATGATTGCATGGGACCCGAATATGGAGATGATGCCCGAAGAGGGGCTAAGGAAGATGCAGTTCAAGCTCCTGAAGACCCTCGTCTACCGGCTGTACTCCTTCTCGAACTTTTATCATGAGCGGATGGATACGCACGGGGTGCACCCGGACGACATCAATTCGCTGGATGACCTGAGACGGCTGCCGTTCATGTACAAGACCGACCTGAGGGACGGCTACCCGGACAAGATCTTTACCGCCGACCAGGAGGAGCTCGTCCGCTACCACGTCTCATCGGGGACGACGGGCAAACCGACCGTCGTCGGGTACACGAAGCACGACCTTGACATATGGACCGAGTCGCTTGCCCGGGCGCTCACCTCCTGCGGCCTCGGCCGCGGAGATGTGATCCAGGTCAGCTACGGGTACGGGCTCTTTACCGGGGGCCTCGGCCTCCACTATGGTGCCGAACGCATCGGTGCCTCCGTCGTCCCGACCTCGGTCGGCAACACCGAACGGCAGATCGAACTGATGCAGGACCTCCGGGTCACCGCCATCTGCTGCACGCCGTCGTACCTCATGCACATAGGGGATGCGGCAAAGAAGATGGGTGTCTCCATCAAAGACGACACGCACCTGAAGGCGGCAATCCTCGGCGCGGAGCCGTGGTCGGAACAGATGCGAAACCGCATCGAGGACGAGATGGGCATCAAGGCCTACAACATCTACGGCACCTCCGAACTCTCCGGTCCGATGTTCTGTGAGTGCACCGAACAAAACGGCATCCACATGTGGAGCGACATCTGCCTTGTCGAGATCCTCGACCCCGAGACGGACGAACCGGTCCCCGAAGGGGAGAAGGGAGAGATGGTGGTGACGATCCTCCAGAAGGAGGCGCTGCCCATCATCCGGTACCGGACCGGCGATATCACCTCGCTGGATACCAGCCCGTGCTCCTGCGGCCGGACCCACCCGAGGATCGCCCGCCTCTCCGGGCGGGTGGACGACATGCTCATCATCCGCGGCATCAACGTCTTCCCGTCGCAGGTCGAACACGCCCTGCTGGGCATTCCCGCCGTCTCCGGCCACTTCATGATCGAGGTGGGCCGCATCGGGGCGCTGGATACGATGCTCGTCCGCGTCGAACTCAACCCCGAGGCGTTCTCGGACAAGATCAACGACCTGATCGCCATCCGCAGCATGGTGGCACACACATTAAAGAATGCGCTGAACGTAAGTGTGGATGTAGAGATCGCCGAACCCGGGTCACTCCCGCGGTTCGAGGGAAAAGCCAAACGTGTTATTGACAGGAGGGAGTACTAATGGACCCGTCAGCATATACCATAAAACAGATCTCGGTCTTTTCCGAGAACAAACCCGGCCGCCTGATGGCGATCGCCGGGGCACTCGAAGAGGAATCAATCAACATCCTGGCGTTTTCGATTGCAGAGGCAAACGGCTTCGGCGTCGTCCGGGCGCTCGTGGACAAACCCGATGCGGCGTTCAAAAAACTCAACGCCATGGGATTCATGGTCTCGTTCACCGACGTGATTGCGGTGAAGATGCGTGACGTTCCCGGCGGCCTCTTCGAGATGGCAAAGCTCCTTTCCGATGCCGGCATCAATATCGAATACTCCTATGCCTACTCCGGCCGTGACGCCGCGGTGCTCATCCTCCGCGTCGACCAGGTGGAAAACGCGGTCAAAGCCATCCTTTTCCGGGGCGGCAACCTCATGAAATCCGAGGATTTCATGGCGATATCCTGATCCTTCTTTTTTATTTTTCCCGGCCCCGCGGTCCGGCAGTGCACTTGCATGGCGAGGAGTGCCGCCGTTTGCCATCGGCACACTATCCCCGGGAATTCATGATCCGTGTTTTCGCCAGCGTGCCGGAAGAAGTATGGAAACTGGCACGCCGGTGTGCCGGCAAGGCCTTTTGCGGGAAACCACGTACCGCCCTGCCGCCTCTTCATGGGAAGAGAAGAATTTTGAGCCCGATGAGGATGAGGATGGCGCCTCCCACCACCTCGGCCCGCCTCCCGATGACCTCGGCCACCTTCTCTCCCAGGAAGATGCCGGCAATGGAGAAGAGGAAGGCCACCGCTCCGATGACCGCCGCAGGACCAAGGGCGGGAATGCCGATCACGGCAAAGCTCAGGCCCACGGCAAGGGCATCGATGCTCGTTGCGATGCCCAGCAGGAGGAGCCCTGCCACGGACTGGATGAGCACCCCGTTCTCGTCGCCAAAGAGCCCTTCGAAGATCATCTTGGCGCCGATGCCAAGCAGCAGGACGAAGGCGAGGAGGGGGGCGATGGAGAGAACCAGTTCGCGTATCCCTTCGCCTGCGGCCCAGCCGATGAGGGTCATTCCCGCCTGGAACGTCCCGAAGGTCGCGGCAATGGCGAGGCCCTTTTTCAGCCGCTCTTCACGAAGCATGGTGGTCCCGGCCGATATCGAGACGGCGAATGCGTCCATCGCAAGGGCGACGGCGATGAGGATCAGTTCTGCTGTGTTCATGGTTCCGTGATGCCCCACTGCCCCGTCAGCGGCGATGGGGTGCGGGATCTATTCCAGTAGTCTTGGCGGTGTGGAGAGAAAAAATCGTGGTTTGCTCATTACATCTTCTGCCGGAGATGAGAGGGGTCGGCAACAAAAAATGAGGTCTTACCGCTTCTCCCATTTGAGAAGCTCGGTAAGGGAGGCGAGGGTGTCGCCGCGGCGGATCTCCTCGCGGATGCGCTTTTCCGTCTTGGAGACCTCGACGGCCCGGCGGGCGACCTCGTAGGCACGGGCCTTCGGGACGACGACGACGCCGGACTCGTCGCCGACGATCCAGTCGCCGGTGTGGACCACCTGGCCGCAGCAGGTAATCCTTGCCCCGATCTCCCCGAACCCCTTCGGCTCGCCGGCATTCGGACAGACGGCGGTCGCAAAGACCGGAAAGCCGGTCTGTTTGATGTCGTCCACATCACGGGCGGCCCCGTCGATCACGACGCCCGCAAGGCCACGGCTGATGCACGAGAGGGTGGCAAGCTCCCCCCCGGGGGCGATATCAATCGCCGAGGAGTTGTCGATGACGATCACCTCGCCCGGCCGGGCGACGTCGATCGCCTCCACCGGTTTTGCCCAGTCGCCGCCGAACGTCTGGACGGTCACCGCGGGCCCGGCTATCTTTACGGCCCCGCAGAGGGAGAAGAGGCCTGCCATCGCCCCGGTCCGGTGCATCGCATCGGTGACATTCGGCGCCGAGACCGAGAGGAAGAGGCGGCGGATCTCTTCGGTCGGGTCGGGCTTTTCCTTCGGCGCCACCGAGGGATGTTCGATCGCCGCGACGATCGCACGGGCCGCCCCGGTGACGTCATCGGACCTGATGATGGTGCCGCCCACAATCACGATATCCGCCCCAGCCATGACCGCCTGCGCCGCCGTCTCGGCGTCAAGCCCGCCCGCCACCGCAAGCGGGATGGTGACTGCATCCGCGATCGCCGCAAGAAGGGCGACCGAGTCCCCGCCGATCATCTGCTGGTCGATGCCGACATGGGCGTTGATGATATCGACGCCCATCGCCTCGAGCTCCTTTGCACGGGCGACCGGGTCGCTCACGTTCAACAGGTCGGCCATCGTCCGCACCCCGTAGAGGCGTGCCGCCCGCACCGCCTCCCGGATGACTGCAGCGTCCGCATCCGCAAGGATGCAGACGACCCCGGCTCCGGACTTCGCCGCCATCTCGACCTCGATGGTGCCGGTATCGGCCACCTTCATGTCGGCGACGATCACATGGCCGGGAAACTCGTCATGCAGCCGTCTGACCGCCTCCATCCCGACGCTCTTGATGAGTGGTGTTCCCGCCTCGATCCATTCGGCCCCGCCCTCGACCGCCTCGTGGGCAATCCGGACGGCCCGCTCAAGCTCCTGCAGGTCAAGGGCCACATGCAGCACCGGCGATTTCATGTACTTTCCTCTGTGCCGGAGACCGTATAAGGCTTGGGGAACGGCGGCATCCGGTGCGGCCGGTACGGGAGGGTGGCGGCGGATACAAGGCAATTTTTGGCCCGAACGCGCCGGAAAAGAGGGGTTTTATTTGTATTCTTCCATGAAGATGATGTCTTCCAGCTCTTTTTTGGGTGGAATGGTCATCTCTTTGGGATATCCGGCCGGGATCAGGGAGACGAGGGCATATTCGTCCGGGACCCTGAGGAGGGCACGGACGTCCTCGGCATAGTCCATCTTGTCGCCGGCGACCCAGCAGCTGCCGATGCCATAGGACCAGAGGGCAAGGATCAGGTTCTCGGTTGCCGCACAGCAGTCCTCGACATAGAACTTCTCATCCCGCAGGCCGAAGACGGCAAAACATGCGGGGGCGTCTTTGATGAACTTCCCGTGGGTGGCAAGACCGGCAATCGCAGCAAGGGTCTCCCTGTTCTGCACGATCCCGAATACCCACGGCTGGCCGTTTCGTGCGGTCGGCGCGAATTTTGCACAGTCGAAGGCGTGGTGGAT
>JBFFLM010000118.1:0-5149 GCA_041554835.1 Methanogenium sp. | reverse complement strand
GACTTTCCTCACAAAATGGGGATTGGAGGGATCAGGCGATGGACAGTTCAATTATCCCTATGGCATTACCGTCGATTCGACGGGCAATGTCTATGTGGCAGATACCGGGAATCACCGCATCCAGAAATTCGATGCAGCAGGAACTTACATAACAACATGGGGGTCGGAAGGATATGGCGACGGAGAGTTCAGGAAACCTTGTGGGGTTGCAGTTGATTCTGCAGGCAATGTCTATGTGACTGATACCAGTAATGACCGCATCCAGAAATTCGATGCAGCGGGGACCTTCATCACAACATGGGGGATTAAGGGAACACGCGAGGGGGAGTTCTGGAATCCTTTCGGGGTTGCCATCGATCCCACAGGCAATGTCTATGTGGCTGACGGCTGGAATTCCCGCATCCAGAAATTCGATGCAGAGGGGGCGTTCATCACAACATGGGGATCGGAAGGATCAGGCAACGGACAGTTCTCTCATCCTTATGGCGTTGCAGTCGATTCTGCGTGCAATGTCTATGTGGCTGATACCCTTTACAACCGCGTGCAGAAATTCGCCATCCATCTGCCGCCTGTCGCAGACGCAGGCGGCGATCAGACCCTGACGGCAGGATGGGCCCTCACGTTCGACGGCCGCAACTCCTCTGACCCCAATGACAACATCGCCTCATACGAGTGGTGGTTCAGCGAAGGAGGAGCAGCGACGGGGCCGATCACCACAAGGGTGTATGAGGCGCCGGGGACCTACTATGCCACGCTGACGGTCACGGATGCAACGGACTTCTCTGATTCGGATATGATTCAAATCATCGTGATCCCCGAAGCGATCGAAAACCCGATGGAGGCGACCCGGCACCTTATCGGGGAGATCGAAGCGCTCGATTTGCCCCGCGGGACGGAGAGGAAGATGGTGACCAAACTGGAGGAAGTCCTCAAATACCTCGAGCATACGAATGCCAGACTGGCCGCCGTCTCCGCAGACCTTGAGGAGCAGGGATCGGATGATCTCGTCGAGAAGATCCGGGAAATAATGGAGGCAATTTCCGGCGATGGTTACGGCCTTGCAGCAATCAGCCCCGGCAACTCTGCCGCTTCGGCCTATGAAAAACCCCTGACAATAAGCCCCTCCACCGGCCCGGAACCCCCCGCTCAGCCGGATGACCCGGACCAGGACGAGGAGACGCAGGAGAAGACAACGGATAAAAAAGAGAAGAAGGACCATCCGGTACACCCGGACAAATAACTTTTTTCCGTTCCCTCCGGCACCCTTTTCCTGCCTGCAACATCGTAGTGGAAGTATGGATCTTACCGCCGTGTGCTGTCCCGGTTGCAGTGCCGTCAACCGCATCGATAGCGGGAAGGTGAAGTGCGTCTTCCTCTGAAAATTCCCCCGATATTACCTCGGCAATCTTCTTTCCGGTACCACCCATATCTTCCCGCTGTTCCGCATCGCTGCCGACGAACAGGGTACACCGGCACAATGTTGAGTGACAGGGATACGGACGGCATCCCCACCCTTAAAGGGACCGTACTATCAGGGAATCTTATATATAATCTCAACTCCGGTGATTATCTATGGCACCCCTCGGGTTCTTCGGGGCCCCGAACATTCCCAAACTGAAGAGGGCCCGCGACGTCGACGGGCTGGTCAGGGCGCTCGGGTACCGGAAGGATCCGGCCATACGCAGCGGTGCCGCCGTTGCACTGGGAGAAACAGGTGATCCCCGTGCCGTTCACCCGTTGATCCTCTCCCTGAGCGATGACTACGAACAGGTGTGCATTGCCGCGTTCAAGGCGCTCTGGGAGATCGGCCCACCGGCCGTGGAACCGCTGATGGCCGGACTCAGGGATGACGACTCCACCATCCACGACACCATCGCAAAAGAACTCCAGATGATCGGCGAGAACGGCGCCGTAGCACCGCTGATTGCGGCACTCGGCGATGAGAACGAACGGGTGCGGCAGACGGCGGCCGCGGTGCTGGTGGATATCGGCGCCCCTGCGGTGCAGCCGCTGATTGCCGAATTCCTGGATGAAACGAGCCGCATCAAGGAGAGTGCGGCAGTGGTGCTCCGCCATATCGGCAGGCCCGCCGTCAGATCGCTGATCATCGCCCTCATGCCCAATGACCCCTCCGTACGACGGCAAATATCCGGACTCCTGAAACAGATCGGGCCCCCTGCCGTCGAACAGCTGAGTTTTGTTCTGATAAGCGGGGAACTGCAGCAGCGCCACGGTGCCGCGGAGGCGTTGGGGTACATCGGCGATCCGAAGGCCGCGATACCGCTCACCATCGCCCTCGATGACATGCATCCGGACGTGCGCCTGAAAGCCGCCGAGGCGCTGCGGACGATAGGGCCCCCTGCGGTGCCTCCCCTCATCACCGCCCTCAAGGAAGGCAACGCCGGTGTGCGGGACAGTGCGGGAACCGTGCTCGAACAGATCGGCCCCCCCGCTGCCGCAGCGCTGATCGACGCCCTCGAGACAGAGGAGAGCGGCATACGGGACCGTGCCGCCGAACTGCTGGGAACGATCGGCGACCCCGTCGCCGTTGCACCGCTCATCGGTGCCCTCGGTGAACCGGAAGGGGACGTGCGGGGGGCGGCCGCCCTGGCACTGGGAAAGACTGGCGATGCCCGCAGCGTGGAGCCGCTCGTCGGCGCTCTGTCGGATGCGGATGAAAAGGTGCGGATGAAGGCCATCGAAGCGCTCATCCGGATCGGCGATGGCCGGGCGAACGACCCGCTGCTCCGGGTGCTCAGGGAAGAACATCCCCGCGTGCGCAGCAACACCCGGTATGTGCTGGGGACGATCAGCCGCACCCCGTCCGATGATCCGCTCATTTGTGCCCTTCTTGATGAATTAAAGGACGACGAGGCAATACCTGCCGATAATCATTTTTCCTGGCCTTTTACCGGCCCATCCGCGACATTCCAGCGAAGGTACGTGGACGCACGGGGATATGACTATGAACTCTTCAGGGCATCCACCCCGGAAAACGCCCGCACATTCCTGAAGGCCAGAACGGTGGACCTCCCGAACACCTCTGTCATTGTCGAAACCCCGGACGGGATATGGGGAAGAGACAGAAATGGGGTATTCCTCGACCACCTGGAACCCTGGCAGGTCTCGTTTGCCGGCAGTGCCGATTGCGACGGGACCATCCTCTCATGGAGTTCGTTTCGGCTCGAGATGGCGGCACGCGGCGAACATGACAATTTCGTCTGCGATCTCCGGTGCGGAAACTGCAGCAGGATCTGGACCGACGGCGTCCGCTACCAGAATATCACCGCCGTGCGCTGTCCCGGGTGCAACGCGGTCAATCGCATCGACAGCTCCAATGTGGTGTGCTACTTCATCTGAAACTCTAATTTTTTAAAGCCTGAAATGACGTGACTTTCACAAGCCGACGTGCCACGAACCTCCGGGGACGTCTCCCCCGCGGCCTTCGCCGCGACAGGGTCCGTGTCTCATCCCAGAGGGCGACACCATCGTTTCCGCCGGGAAATTCCCCCGCTCTCTCCGGCAGATCCCCTGTAGAAAGGCAGGAAGGGTGCCCCTATCGCCCTCTCATCCTTCCTCACAACCCTTAAATAACATCCGGTCAACTAAACTTCATTTATAGGAGATCGTTGATTTTCGGGGGGGATCAACATCCTTTCATGGGGTACCGATTTTCTCAAGCATATCCGGCGATGTTCTGCGCCGTGAGGCCGGAGGCGGCGCTCACGCAGGAGGTAAACCCAATGAAATTAATTACAAAGATAATGATGTGCGCCCTCGTGGCGACCATCCTTATTCAGGGGGTATCTGCCGATGACCCGGCATATGTATTCCTCTTGAAATGGGGAACGGATGGATCCGGAGACGGGGAATTCCATGAGCCATGGGATGTCGCTGTTGACACATTCGGCAATGTGTATGTCGCCGATACCTGGAACGACCGCATCCAGAAATTTTCTGCAGACGGAATATTCGATACTTCGTGGGGAGAGAGTGGCTCTGGGGAAGGGCAATTGGAAAAACCTTTTGGCATAGCGGTGGATGCGTTCGGCAATGTCTACGTATCGGACACCATGAACAATCGCGTACAAAAGTTCTCCAGCACTGGAGACTTCATAGCATCCTGGGAGTCATTCGTGACGGATGAAGGTACATTCGACCATCCCTATGGTATTGCTGTGGATAGCGCCGCCAATGTCTATATTGCAGATACAGGAAACAGCCGCGTCCTCAAATTTGATGCAGACGGAGGACTTCTCGCCACGATTGGAACAAGGGGCGGCGGTGACGGGGAGTTATATTCCCCAATTGGCGTTGCCGTGGACACGGCAGGCAACATCTATGTCGCCGATTACGATCGTATACATAAGTTCGATGCCAATGGAGCCTTTCTCACAAAGTGGGGGGCCCGCGGCTCCGGTGACGGAGAGTTCGCGGGAATCATCGACGTTGCAGCCGACCCCTGGGGCGGCATCTATGTCTCGGACACCGATGACAATTTTTGTTTATGGAACCACCGGGTCCAGAAATTCGATTCCGACGGAACATTTCTGACCAAATTTGGATCCTCTGGAACCGGTGACGGGCAGTTTAAAGGGCCAGGGGGCATTGCCATCGACGGCGCCGGCAATGTTTATGTGAGCGATATTTCGGGGGACCGCATCCAAAAATTCGTACCAACGATTTCACCGGTGAGAGATCCCCCCGTCGCAGACGCCGGTGATGAACTGACGGGAACGGTCGGGTGGGCCGTCTCCATGGACGGCACCAACTCATCCGACCCCAATGACAATATCGTCTCGTACACATGGACCTTCAGCGATGGCGGGTCGGCGACCGGGCCGACGACAACACGGGTGTACAATACGCCGGGAACCTACTATGCCACCCTCACGGTCACGGACGCCACATCCCTTTCCGATGCGGACACTGTCCAGGTGACCATCGCTCCCGAACCAATCGACAATCCCGTGGAATCCACCTCTAAGCTCATCACCGACATCGAAGCGCTCGACCTCCCCCGCGGAACGGAGAGAAAGGTCGTAACCAAACTCGAGGAGGCGCTCCGCTACCTCGCCCATGCCAATGAGAAACTCGCCGCCGCCTCCGCAGAACTGGAGGGCGAGGCGCCGGATGAACTCCTTGACAG
>JBFFLM010000117.1:0-5228 GCA_041554835.1 Methanogenium sp. | reverse complement strand
GGCAACTCCTCGGGCGGGACGATCACCGCGGATATCGGGCGCAGGCGCTGCCCCGCCTGCGGCGAAGATACCTTCAAGAACGCCTGTCCGGCCTGCGGGACCCATACCGAGGCGGTCTACACCTGCCCGCGGTGCGGGCGGACCCTCGACGGCCCGACCTGCCCGGCCTGCGGCGCCGAGGGCGTCTGCCTCCAGAAGATCCAGATCCAGGTGCAGGAGGAGTATGCCGCGGCCCTCGCCCGCCTGGGGATGCGGGATGCGGAGCTGAAGCTGGTCAAGGGCGTCAAGGGCCTCATCTCGAAGGAGCGGACGATCGAACCGCTGGAGAAGGGGCTCCTGCGGGCCAAGAACGAACTCTTCGTCTTCAAGGACGGGACCATCCGGTACGACATGATCGATCTCCCGCTGACCCACTTCCGTCCCCGCGAGGTCGGCACCCCGGTCGACCGGCTGCGTGAGCTCGGGTACCTCCGCGACGTGTACGGTGCGGCGCTGGTGTCCGACGACCAGATCCTCGAGCTCAAGGCGCAGGACATCCTCGTCTCCGAGGACTGCGGCAACTGGCTCGTCCGGGTGGCGCATTTCATCGACGAGAGCCTGGAGAAACTGTATGGGCTTCCGCCGTACTATAGCGTAAACCGCCCGGCCGACCTGGTGGGCCAGCTCCTCATGGGCCTTGCCCCCCACACCTCGGCAGGCGTGCTCGCCCGCCTGATCGGGTTTTCGAAGGCGCACGTGGGCTATGCCCATCCCTTCTTCCATGCGGCAAAACGGCGCAACTGCTTTGCCGCGGATACGTCCATTTCGGTCTATGACGGAATGGCGTGGCGCGAGCTTCCCATCGGGCACTTCGTCGTCGAGAACTTCGACCTCGACCGCCCCGAACTCGACCGCGTCGGGACCTACTACTCGGACCCGAAGGCACCCTTCTGGGTGCATGCCATCGATACGGCGGGCACCATCCACCTGCGCCAGGTGACCTCGGTCTCGGTCCACCGGGCGCCGTCGAGCCTGATCCGGTTCGAGACGAAGCAGGGCAAGTCGCTCACCGTCACCCCCGACCATGCGATGGTGGTGACCGAGCTTGCCTACTTCCGCAAACTCAGGGCGATGGAGGTGGAGGTCGGGGACTGCGTGCCGACCTTCAACGGGCAGGTGCTGATCAACGACCGGATTGCACAGCGCGAGATCGTCGAGAACCTGGGCGAGTACGTCTACTGCCTGACGGTCGCCGAGGACCATACGCTCGCGGCAAACGGGATCTTCACCGGGCAGTGCGACGGGGACGAGGACTGCGTGATGCTCCTGATGGACGGGCTTTTAAACTTCTCCAAGTCGTTTCTGCCGGAGACCCGCGGCGGGTCGATGGACGCACCGCTGGTCCTGACCTCGATGCTCGACCCCTCGGAGGTCGACAAGGAGTCGCACAACGTGGACGCCTGCGCCTCCTACCCGCTGGAGTTCTATCTGGCAAGCCTTTCATACACCCACCCGAAAGACCTCGACAAGCTGATCGACCACGTGGAAAACCGCCTCGGAACGCCCGCCCAGTACGAGGGGATCATGTTCACCCACGACACCTCCGACATCTCGGCGGGGCCGCTGGAGTCGACCTACACGAAGCTTACGACGATGCTCGAGAAGCTGGATGCGGAACTCGCGCTTGCCAAGTCCATCCGGGCGGTCGATGAGTCCGATGTGGCCGAACGGGTCCTCAATACGCACTTCATCCGCGACCTGCAGGGCAACCTGAACGCGTTTTCCAAACAGAAGATGCGCTGCACGAAGTGCAATGCGAAATACCGCCGGATGACGATGTCGGGCAAGTGCAACAAGTGCGGCGGCAACATCATCCAGACCGTCCACGAGGGGTCGGTGAAGAAGTACCTCGAGATGTCGCTCAACATCTGCGAGGAGTACGACATCTCCGAGTATACCAGACAAAGGGTGGAGATGATCGACATGTACATCCTCTCCACCTTCGGCACGGAGAAGGAGACCCAGCTGGGCCTCGCCGACTTTATGTAAAGGATTGGGCCGGATTTTTTACCGGTCCGTTTCACCCGGCGTCGTTCGTGCCGGAAAAAAAGATTATTCTGTTTTTGGCCTCAGGAGGGCGACTCCCGCAAGGGCCCCGGTGAGTGCCGCAATGATTGCAAAGCCGGGCGTGGGCGTCGGTTCGGGGGCGTCGGCCGGCATGGTTACGGTATTCTCCTGTGTTGCGAGGACGACGTGCGAATCACTGAAGAGCTTCGACTGGACCCAGACCACCCGGTTGCCGTCGATGGCCGGGAAGGCGACGTCGCCGTCGATGGCGAGGAGGGTGGGGTCATCGCCCTCAGGCGTCGTGAGGATGACATCCGAGGTGGAGATGCCGGTCACCAGCACCCAGCCGATGGTGGTGCCGTCGGTGAAGGGGGAATCAAAGGTCGCGGCAAGCTCGGTTTTGGTCTCGGTCTCTTCGGCGAGGCCCTTTGTCGGGCTGATAAGTTCCGTGGTGTTCGTCGATATCGTGTAGAGGGAGAGGGTGTACGTCTCGCCCCTCTTCTTCCCGTCGTCGGTCAGCGTCCGGGTGGTGTAGAGGACGTAGTCGCCGCCCATCGCAAAGTCGTCGACCATCGAATGCGTGGTGTTCGTCCGGACAGCCGGTGCGATGACGGTCGTTGCGTTTGCGATGGTGTCGTAGAGGATGAGGTCGCCGGTGTCTGCATCCTGGTAGGCGATGGTGTCGCCGTCGAGGACGACCGCGGCGGCGTCGAGGACGCGGAGATGGAGGAGGTCCTTGGCGGCCCCTTCGCGGATGTCATAGAGGATGAGGTAGTCGGTCCAGGAATCCTCCGGGCATTCTCCCCAGACGATGGTGTTCCCGGAGACCTTGGGCCACTCGGCGGTGGGTGAGGAGTAGATCTCTTTCGTGGTTCCCTCGCTCACGGAGTAGAGATAGATGGTGTTGAGGAGGTTTGCCGTCTCGTTCTCATCGATGAGGAGCTGCGGCTCGTCGAACCAGACAATGGAATCGCCGTCGATGTTCGCGCCGGTGAGGGTCATGTTTTCGGTCGAATTCGCGATGACGGCGGTCATTCCCGTATAGGCATCGCAGAGGAGGATGCCCCGCGGGGTGGAGGTGTTTATGGCTTCGCCCCATGCGACGGAGTAGACGATGGTCCTCCCGGAGACATCCGCCGCGATCGGTTCGGGCGTGGTGCCGGATATGGTCTCGAGGGTCCAGCTCCCCGCTGCCGCCGCCGGGGTGACGAGGAGGAGGAGGCAGATGGCGAGGAGGAACCATCCGCTTTTAAGGGATATTGTGGATCTGGTGACCTGCATGGTGAAGTATCGCCGTAGCCTCCTTTAAAGGAAGCGATGAATTCGAACTTTTTCGCACTTATTTCATGAAATTGAGGAGGGAGGTGCGAGCCTCTCGTGGCAGAAATCAAGAACATCTTCGACGCCGTCGCCCGCAGCCGTGTCGGGGTAGATGCAGGCGTCGTGGGGGAGGATCCTGATGCCGCCGAAGAGGAGATCCCATGGGATGGGGTCCTCGGGCGTTGATGTGGAGGGGGCGATGGCAAATCCCTGCAGGGCGTTTGCCGGGAGCTGGGCGAGGTGGGACTCGATGGGGTCGGCGCGGCGCTTTGCGGCCGTTGCGAGGGCTTCGATGTTGAGGAGGACGCCGCAGTCATCGCAGACGTCGGGGGCCTGCTCCTGGAGCACCCTCCAGAACTCCCGGATGTCGCCGCCGGTCTCTAAAAGCGAGGGGACGGCATTTTCGATGACGACCGAGGGGACGACGCCGCAGGCATCCGCGTAATAGTTTCGTATGAACCGCATGGACCGGGCGATGGCGGAGTAGGTGACGCCGTGGGCCTTGCCGGGGTGGATGCGGATGATGTCGGCCGGCCGGCCGAGGTGGTCGGAGATGAAGACGAGCATCTGGACGAACTCGGTGACCCAGACCCGGTCGTCCCACCGGAGTGCGGCGGCGGCGTGGCGGCGGCCGGACCGGTCGGTGTGGGGGTACGAGAGGTCGGTGTCGAGGACGTAGCGGCAGTCGTCGGGGAGACGGCGGCCCTCCTCGTAGAGCCTCGTGACCGCGGCGGGCGAGAGCATCGCGTGCATCGGAAGGCCGGTCGCCTCCTCCTCTTCGGGGCTGGAGATGAAGGACGCCGGGACGCAGGCGTAGGAACATCCGAGTGCGTCCGCCTCCTCCCACCGGCGCAGCAGGGACCCCCGCGGGGGGGTGTCGCCGGGCACCGTCGTGGAAGGGTAGACGTAGGAGATGTGTGGCATACCAGATAGAGTGTTGTCGCACAAGATCAAAAATGGTGAGGGTCGAGGGGAGGGGGTTCGCCCTCGCGGGACCGTGCCCCGAAGGTTTTGTGTTCCTTCTCCGTTCGGCCGCTGGTGTGCGGCCCCCCTTCGCCCTTGTGGCAGCCTTATAAGCCGGGATGTCCAATAGCAGACTGATACGATATGGTAAAGAGCCATCCCCCCACGCTGCGGCGCACGCTCACCCTTCCGGCGGTGACGATCTCGGGAGTGGGCGTGATCCTCGGCGCCGGCATCTATGCGCTGATCGGCGAGGCGGCGGTGACGGCGGGCAATGCTTTGTGGGCGTCGTTTATCATGTCTGCCCTGATTGCGTCCTTTACGGGCCTTTCGTACATGGAGCTCTCGTCGCTCTTTCCCGAGGCGAGTGCGGAGTATGAGTACACGAGGAGCTCCTTCGGGGACCTGCCGGCGTTTCTCATCGGCGTTATGGTCATTCTCTCGGGAATCGTGGGGGCCTCGACCGTTGCGCTCGGGTTTGCCGGGTACCTGAACGGGGCGACGGGGATACCCATGGTGGTGGCGGCGCTTCTTTTGATCGTGGGCATCATGGCGGTGCTCCTTGCAGGGATCAAGCAGTCGGCGGCCGTTGCGATCGTCTTTACGCTGATCGAGGCGGCGGGGCTCGTGGGGATCATCGTGATCGGTCTTCCGTACCTCGGGTCGGTCGATTATTTCGAGGCGCCGGGCGGGCTCTCCGGCATCTTCGTTGCGGCGGCGCTGATCTTCTTTGCGTACCAGGGCTTCGAGGAGATCGTCAAGCTCTCGGACGAGACGGTCGAACCGGAACGCACGATCCCGAAGGCGCTGATCTTCGCGCTGATCATCACCATTCTCCTCTACATCCTCGTCTCCGTCTGCATCGTCTCCATCGGCGGCTGGGAGGCGATCGCCGGCGG
>JBFFLM010000116.1:0-5266 GCA_041554835.1 Methanogenium sp. | reverse complement strand
GGTGTTGCGGATAACGCCGATGGGGTGCAGAATGATGTCGTCGAATACAGTAGCCATAATATGTCTCCGTTTTCATAGGTTTGGGGAATATGCTATTTATAGCGTTCAATCGTCACAAAATCCGCAGGAACACATCCAAACATCCTCGGTTTCTGTTCATGCCGTCATGCTGATAACTCCCTCCAATAGATTTTTCATCCGGCGCGGAGAACTTCCGGACAGGTATTCTATGCAGGGAGAGGATAATCCGGACCATTCCGATGATCGCCGGATCATGCAGGAAGCTATAGAAAGAGCCCTTGCTCTCGGGGCGAGCGTCGCTGGATTCGTCCCGGCACGGCTTCTCAGGGACTGCCCGTCTGCACAGGCGGAGGGCTACCGGGGATGGGACACCTTTGTGGGGTCGGTGATCGTCCTCGGGCTCTACCACGACCCGGCGATGCCGGAGATGGACTACTGGGAGGAGGGGCGAAGCACCCCCGGAGACCGGATGCTCCGGGGGATGACGACCGCCATTGCGGGATGGCTTTCTGAGGAGTACGGCCGGGCGGCCCACGACATCCCGTACCAGATCGACGCCGGGGGAATATTCCTGAAGGATGCGGCGGCACTCGCCGGCCTCGGCTGCATCGGCAGGAACAATCTCGTGATCGTCCCCGGATTCGGGCCGAGAGTACGGTTCCGGGGGCTCTGGGCTGACCTTAATGTGGAGGCCACCGCACTGACGTCTCTCCCGTTCCCCTGTGGGGGATGCCCCCGTCCCTGTGAGACGGCATGTCCCCAGCAGGCCCTTACCGGCGGGAAGTACTCGCGGCAGCGGTGTCTGCGCAGGATGGACGCTGACAGGATGGAAGCAGCGGCACAAAAGCAGAAATCCGGGCAGGATCAGCCGGTGGACCACTGCCGGACCTGTGATCTGGTCTGTCCGGCAGGCAGGATGTCTGGAAAAAAGAAGAATATACGGCGGTGATCCGGCGATAAATGCCTTCCGGCGCATCCACGCCGGCACATCACACATAGCATTATCACTCCGCTGCGATACACACATCATCATGGAAAAAATCATCGAGGCGAACAAGACCGAAACCGGTGTTCAGGTGATTTTTCTCTCAGGACTGCAGCCCGTCTCCGAACATTTCAGCATCGAGACCCTGAAGGCCATGCATATCCACCCCCTTGACCTGCTTGAATTCCCCAGACATTATGCCATCAGTATCTCCGACCGGCGGTTGGTGCCTCTTTTTGCAACCACCGAGGAAAGGATGAATGGTATGGAGATATAGGAGCCCAGGACCTGCCCTCATTCGTTTCACTCTGTCACTCAGGCCATGTCTCCGGTACCGTGATTGTGGGGCCCAATTTTTGGTATATCTTTCGTGGTCAACCTACCGTCATCTCTTAACCGTGACGGAGGAGCCCTATAATCCCGGCAAACCTTTATTGCGATCTCAAATGGTATCGGATAGATGTTCAGACATAGTCGCCAGGGGGTGTTGCTGTGTCTGGTGTGAAGGTGAACAATGTGAAAGAGCAATTGTATGTTGTATTACTCATTCTTGGTATCGTTGGTGCCGGGCTGGTGGCGTCGGCTTCGGCATCGCCCTCCCATAACCTCGGCAGTGATGCCTGGGTGAAAATTTCCGGGGTTTCCGAAGAGTACGAAGGGGTGACAGACGGCATCAACAATACCCGGGAAAACTCCTATGCATGGGCGATGGAGGTATTCGACGGGTATCTCTGGGTTGGAACGAACAGGAACATCTTCGGGACAATGTTTGCGATGGGGGGCATGCCCACTCCTGGAGGCATGCCTGACGAGATTCCCCCCATAACCGACATGCGCCCGGGAATTTACCGGATGGATCTCTCGACGGAGGAGTGGGAAACCTACTATCGGCCGAATGACATCACCGGTGGCATGAGCCCCGTTCCCATGGGTATCGACCTTGGCTACCGGATGATGAAGACCTTCGATACCGGGGACAGTGAGCCGGCCCTCTATGTCGGCAGTCTGGGATATACAACCAGCCTGATTGCAATCGATGGTGAGGGTGAGATGAACCGGGTCTTTACCATGACCGGGGAGCGGCTTCTTTCCATCCGCGGCATCGAGGAGCATGAGGGGTACCTCATCTGGGCGACGGAAGACACATCAGCCGTGGGAATGAAAGCGACCCCCGCTCTCTGGTACGACAGCGACCCCTTGGGAGCATTCCGTGAAGATCCCTCGGTCGTGTACCGGAAGGTGAGCGTGCCGGAGGAGTGGCTCGGCGAGAGGGGGACCGAAGTCCTCGACATGGTCAGCTACAACGGAGCCCTCTATGTCTTCTTCCTGCCCTATGAAGATGATGAAGGGTTCTGGTGCGGAAAACTCACGATGGACGGCGATGAGTATGAATGGGAACTCATCGTGGGCGATGAACTACTGGGCGCCGCCTACCCGGCAGGAATGGGAAGTCCTGTCAACGGCGGCGCAGTTCCGATCGTTTTCAAGAACAAGGTCTATGTGGGAACGATGGACGGAGCGGCCTTCCGCCTGATGAATGGCATATCCCAACCCGTACCGGGTGACCTCACTATGGGGGGGACCCACGGGATGCAGATCTACCGCTTCGGCAAAAATGACAAATGGGACCATGTGATGCCGAAGCATAATGTCAGGGACGAAGAGACCCTCGCCGTGATGAACGGGTTTGAAAACCCCTACAACAAGTACATCTGGCGCTTCGGCATCCAGGGCAACCGGCTCTATGCCGGAACATTTGATATAGGAACCGGCACGCAGGTGATATCGGAGGCATTCGGGACGGATGCCCCCGAACTTCCGACACCGCCGGGATTTGATATGTACTGGACGATTGACGGGGAAAAGTGGCGCGTTGTCTCATCCGACGGGTTTGGGGACAAATTTAATTACGGCACCCGGGCTTTTGTGACCGACCCTGACACAGACACGCTCTATATGGGGACTGCAAATCCGTTTTACGGGTGCCAGATCTGGAAGAAAGTGGCCTGAAGATCCCTTTCCTCCTTTTTTCTGGAACTCTGGTATGACGGGTTCTTCCGGCGTTTTGTCTAGCAAAACCGTGAAAATAATCATCTGAACCTGCCGGGGGAAGGCATGTCCAAAGACTAGCGAAATCCCCGGTCCCCCTGAATGCCCGAGCGGATGGAGAGGTCATTGCCATCCTGTGAGAGGCTTGTGCAGCAGCACAGTCTTCGCCCAAAGGAGGTGCGGTTCTCCGGCAACATCCAATCCTGCCTTCGCTGCCTCCACGATAGTGTTCCTGAACGCCTCATCAGAAACATGCATCGATGGTTCTGCAAGAAGAAGGTAGGCTCCCGGTTTCATCACCGCGGCAATCTCCCGGAGAGCACTTGGAATATCCGGCAATTCATGCACCACATAGAATGCGAGGACAAAATCGACCGGTGTTCCGGCATCAAGGTTCAGGGACCTCTCCCCTGCAAGGCGGCATTCGATTCTTGGTAAGAGCTTCTCCTGTGCCGCCTTCTCCCTGAGCAGATCGAGCATTTCCGCCTGAATGTCAACAGCGATGACCATGCCCGTGTCCCCGACCATCCGTGCCATCGCCCGGGTGAAGAATCCTGATCCGCATCCGATGTCGAGTGCCGTGTCTCCCTGCCGGAGGTAGGGCCCGACAATTTTTTTGGGTGGATGGAGGAGCTTTCTCAGTGGGTTGTCGAGGTAGGGTGCCAGGCGGACAGGGCAGATTCTCTCATCGGGCATATGCCTCATGGTGCCCTGAGAGCTATTGGGTATTGTGCCTAATAATTCGCATTCGCCTATGCCCCTGACCCAGTTTTTTGTCTGCTGACCACCTGGAGCAGGGGGATTACCAGCAGATACAGCCATGATGCATTTTCCGGTGAAACGGCGAAGGCGAAGATGATGACCAGCAGGCAGACAAAGGGGGTGGCGAGAGATCGGTTGAGGGCGGTATTGATTCGTTCCTGGCTGACATCCGCCTCTATCAGCCGGTGATCCCACGATGCGTATGCCCATGAGGCTGCCCCGAAAATGCCGATTATCATGAGATTTATGGCAAGGAGGGAGACGGCGAGGGGATAGCTATCGAAGCCGGTGTTGATGCTGATCGTGAAGGGAACAAGAGCGACGAAGAAGAGGCCCACAAAATTGAGCCATATGTAGGTATTGTCCACATGCCGCAGGCTCCGGGTCTGCCGGTAATGAATGATCCAGAATGTCGCCAGGATAAAGAAGGCGATGGCATAGTTGAGCACCGCCGGTATGAAGGGCAGAAGGATGTCAAGGAAGGTGCCTCCCGGAGGGATGGGGGAAATCCCCTCATCATTGATGGTAAGCACCCCGATGGTAATGACAATTGCATAAAATCCGTCTGTCATTGCCTCGAGGCGGTGTTTCGATAAATATGCGGACTCTTCGCTGCTCACTCTACGTCTCCGGATTTCTCTGTGTACATTCTCAGCGAGACGGTGTATCACCCTTTCCATTGGGCAGGGATGCTCTCTTCCATTCCGGTGAACACCTCCCCGCGTGACTATACGGCATAGAGGGCCGTTACTCCTGACGGCGGAAAAGACGGGGAATAATTCTCCCGGTCTGCCTGCTGTACACGCGGTACTTGTCACCAAATGCCGCTTCCATCATCGCCTCCTCCCTTGGGACCCGGACAAGATAGAGGGGCAGAAATGTAATGAGCATCGAAAATCCGGCAACCCAGTTCCAGAGAAGAAGCGGCTGGGCAAGCGCCCAGAGAAGGTGTGCGGCATACATCGGATGCCGGATGAACCGGTAGACGCCCTCTGTTACAAGCTGCTGTCCCGGGGTGATCTCCGTTATGGGGGAGAAGGCACGGTCGAGATCGGCATGGGAACGCCACAGGAGCACAAAGGCTCCGGCATACATCGCCGTCCCTGCCCAGCCGGCCCACAGCGGAAGGGTATAGTCGGCAACGGAGAGCAAGGAAGTCAGGATGTAGACCGTGGGAAGCCCGACCATCCCCAGGAACGGCAGATACACGAGACGGGTATCAACCTTGGGTCGTTTCCCCTCTTCCCGGATGTGCTTCCGGTATGCACGGGTGTAGTACCACCGGATTGTACTTCCCACCAGAACGCCGAGAATATAAATTGCGATAAACACGGCAGGCTCCGTCGGATAATCTGTACCGGTCGACGACAGCATGGCCTATCCCCCTTTCTCTGGTCTTTGGGAAGGCAGCGAGAGATAGAGGTGGAGGAGCAGGAGGATCAGAAACGG
>JBFFLM010000115.1:0-5270 GCA_041554835.1 Methanogenium sp. | reverse complement strand
GCATACACCTCCCTTCTCTTTAACAACAAGGAGGTCGCCGATGAAGTGGTCTCCCTGGGTGCGAAGATGGATGATATGCGGTATCAGCTGGATCTCTGGATCCTTGAAGCATCGCGAAGAATCTCCAATGTGGAGTACCTTCGCGGCCTTCTGTACATGTCATCATTTGCAGACAATATTACGAATGCAGCGGGTCTCATCGTCGATGTAATTCTCCGTGACATAGAAATTCCGCCGGTATTCAGAAAGATCGTCCGCGAATCGGATGAAATCATCACGAAGATACAGGTGCACGAGAAATCTTCGCTTGCAGGAAAAAGCCTGAAGGAAGCATCGCTCGGCACGGTAACGGGGATGGTGGTACTTGCAATCAAGCATAAATCGAAGTGGAGATACCGGCCCCGGAAGGATGAACGCCTTCAGGCCGGCGATATAATTATCGCCAAAGGAAGACGCGACGGCGAATGCCGTCTGTACGAACTATCACGGTAATCGATCTGCCGGATGAATATAAACGAGCGTGAAGACATGACCGATAATGGTGAAATGATTGTGTACCGATTAGGTGCACCGTGCGGACTCAGTGATATTGAGGAGGGGAACATTTACGAGGCAAAAGTTCAGGGATTTGCAAATTTCGGAACTTTTGTCTTCCTGAATTCCCGGGTCAAAGGGCTGGTCCATAAATCGAACATAAAAACACGGCATACAGAAGGAGAGATGATCTTTGTAAAGGTTCTCTCTATCCGCAGCAACGGAAACATTGATCTCCAGGAAGTCGTGCCGACCAGATATAATCTTGAAACGGTGACAAAAAAACCGTCAAATGTTCGCCTTTCCGAACTAAAGGACAGGGTTGGCCGGCAGGTGTCCGTTGATGTGGAAGTAGCCCAGATCAAGCAGACCTCTGGTCCAACCATCTTTACCGTGGTCGACGAGACCGGGACAGAGGATGCCGCGGCCTTCATTGAGGCAGGTGTCAGGGCATACCCCGAGGTCGAGCTCGGGGATATGGTCTCCGTGTCCGGGGAAGTGATGATGAGAAACGGCCGTCTTCAGATTGAAGTAGGGAATATATCAGTTCTTACCGGGGATGAGCGCGAGGCCGTAGAAAAGAGGATAGAGCAGGCCCTCGAGGTGCGTGCCCAGCCGGATGATCTCCCGTTCATGGTGGAAAGTGCGGTGCTCAAGCTCCTGAAACCTGAAATGCAGAAGGTCGCAAAGATCATCAGGAAAGCTGTCTTTACCGCCCAGCCGATCGTACTCAGGCACCATGCGGATGCGGATGGAATTACTGCGGCAGTCGCGGTGGAACGTGCGGTCACGATGCTGATACGGGAATCAGGCGGAGATCCCGATACCGAAAGTCACCTGTTTAAGCGGGCACCCTCAAAGGCACCGTTTTATGAAATTGAGGATGTTACCCGTGACCTGGATTTTGCACTGAAGGATTTCGTTCGATATGGGCAGAAACTTCCGCTCATCCTCATGATGGACAACGGTTCGACGGAGGAGGATGAACCCTCGTATCGCATGGCCAAGATCTATGGCATTCCCATTGTTGTTGTGGACCATCATCATCCCGATGAGAGCACGGACGCCTTCCTTGAAGCTCATGTCAATCCCTACCATGTCGGCGGGGACTTTGGGGTGACCGCAGGGATGCTGGGGGCTGAACTTGCCCGGATGATCTTCCCGCAGGTCGAAAATGATATCCGGCATTTCCCCGCGGTTGCGGCTGTCGGTGACCGGAGCGAGGCGCCTGAACGGCCGTTGTACCTGGACTTGGTGGCAGATACGTATTCCGAGGATGAATGCAAGGAAATTGCCCTTGCCCTTGACTACGAACAGTTCTGGCTGAGGTTCAATGACGGCAGGGAAATTGTAAAGGACATTCTGGGGATAGGTCCTGACAAAGAGCGACATAAAAGGCTTGTCAAATTACTGGTTTCTGAAGCGAATCTTGCGATTGAGAACCAGTTAAGCGCGTCGATGCCCCATGTCACGGAGCAGGATCTTCCAAACGGTTCCAAGCTCTTTACGATCGATGTTGAGATGTATGCGCACCGGTTTACGTTTCCGCCCCCCGGGAAGACGTCAGGTGAAGTGCATGACATTCTCTGTAAACGGCACCAGGGCTCTCCTGTCGTTACCCTGGGTCTCGGTCCCGACTTCGTCGTCATCAGGTCAAGGGGTGTTATGATGAATATTCCACGCATGGTCCGTGAACTCAGAGAAGAGGTTATCGGAGGCGGAGTGAACGGTGGCGGTCATCTCGTCGTCGGAAGTATAAAATTCGTTGAAGGAATGCGCCAAAAAGTGATCAAAGAGCTGATTACAAAGATTGGGGAATTTCCGGCGGAATAAATATTACCTTCTGTATTTTTTTAAATTCTTTTTCGTTTTGTGATAGCGCCAATATGGCTATTCGGTACAGAATATAGGTGATTAATATCTGTTGGATCTTGAATCCACCTGTATTTGGACCCCTTTCCTGAAAAAAAACCCGAATTGCTAGGAAACATTTATATTATAGTAATTTCTAAATGGAAAATTACTTCCGGAGTGTAGAAAATGTCCCATTCGTCCTCCTTTAACAAAGAATACTCACCTACTCAGGGGAAAATTCTCTATTACCTGAAACAGGGTATCCAAATGGGTAAGCATTATTTCAAGTCAAAGTATATTGCAAAGGATCTTGGATTGTCTCCCAAGGAAGTCGGTACTAATCTGGCTATCCTGTCCGAGATCTGCGAAGAACTCGATATCAGCCGGTGGAGTTATTCAAACAGTACAACCTGGAGAGTGCTTCCCAGAGGCATGTAAGCGTACCTCCGAATAGAATTCTCATTTTGGCTATTGATCCGTGCTTTGTCACCTATTTCTGTCTTCCTGTCCCCGATTCCAAAACCATTAATGCATGTCAGGTTTTACGCTCTCATATGAGTGAAAAGGTTTTGGAGTTCATCTCCGAAATTGAATTTGTGGCAAATATCGATGAAAAAAAGGACTGCCTGATGAACCAGGGCACAAATTCGGATGCTGCGGCCGTAACCCGTGAAAATCCGTCTGGTCTATGGTTTAATATTGACATCCCCAAGGGCCATGGGCTGAAGAATGGCGACAGGATTCGAATTATTGTCGAAAAAGTCGAGTAACCCGATCCATAAATTCCAATATACAACAGGAGTTTTCTTTGGTAATTTTTGTCAAATGGAGTCTGCAGGCATAATGAGAAACCCTTTTTCATCCCCGGAACACCGGCTGATATGTATCCTTACAATGGCAGGCATGATCGCTCTCATTGTAATAACAGCAGGATGTACTTCAACCGGGCAGGAGATCGACGAAGCCCGTTCCCTGATGGCAAAGGGGGACCTGCGTCTCGGTTCGGTGGACTGGAACTTGGATCCTCCCGGCATTATCGAGGCAAAACTTGTTGCAGCAAATGTCGACTTCCAGAATGCCTATGCGTCTGTTGACGGTATCCCGCCTGCCAAAGAGGAGGAACCGGATGAAGCATATGCGTTGCGGGAACTTATCAAGTCCCGCATCGCCTTTGTTTCCGCAGCTCTTGCAATTCAGTCCGCACTCGAGCATATCATGGATGCGCAGGACAATGCAAGACTGTACCAGTACGATCTCTGGAACAGGGATCTGGCATATGCACGAGAGGATCTCAGGTTGGCCCACGGGTATCTGGATGGTGTGGTTCTCTCCCTGGATGCCATTACGATGGCACGTGTTCCGGTCGCTATGCATGGTGATATTGCAGATGCAAAGGTTACCTGTGCCAATCTTGATGAACGGGCAGGCAGGCTCGAAGCGGCAATCGATGGGGCGCTCCTATAGCTATCATCACCTTACAGGGCATTCAGATAATCTTTGAGATGCCGGATGTCCGGTTCGATGAAAACCTCTCCGAACTCGGCTTTGGTGGTCTCGAGGGTAAACCGGTAGGAATCAGCATTCTGGTTGCTGACCAGGAAATAAAAACTTCCTGAGCCCTGTATGTTCTTTGTCACGCTTCCCCCGTATGCGATTGAATTACCGGTAATAATCTCTCCTGACCCGGCATCGACGATGATCCAGTCAATCCGTGAGTTCTGCGGCTGGTTGCGGGCTTCAACATAAGCATGGACCCTCCATATTGAGTAGGGAATCTGCACAATTTCTGAAAAACCGCTTCTTTTCCCTGAAAATTCTGCAAACTGCCGTTCTTCATCCGGTGGCCAGATAGGCGGACTTTGTGCATCAGAGGCGCCGAAAAGATTCATTTCCCTGGGAAAGTCGAGCACAGGATAGCCTTCTGTTCCGCTGGCATATATTGAGGAGAGGTCGTCATTCAGGTGAATCTGCCAGATGGAGAAGGTTTTTGGGGGTATTTCCCCGGCCACCGGGAATATCGGAGGGGTACATGTTGCTGATTCCTGGCCATCAGTGAAATCGAGAAAAGTCCTGATTTCCGGTGCCGCAAAGGCAATGAGCAGAAGAATAACCACTGCCGCCAGGAGTGAGAGGATATCCGCCCGTTTCACACTGGTACCTTTCATCGTGGAAAGCTTATGCTTTGTCAAGAACGGTGCGGTATCGAGGGCCTCCGATAAGGAATGATTAATGGCAATGAACCACAACGTTGAATCAATACATGGATGTTCACCAGTCAAGGACATGGATCATTTTTTACCTCATATCCTTCGTACTTCTTCTCTTTGCCCTCTTTCTGACGTCTGAAGGAGTACTCCTTGGCATTGGGCTCATGATGGTGATTATCGTTGTCGGGGTGAACCTCGTTATAATTACCCACGAGATGAAACAGGCGGCAAAAAAGCGGGAGGTTATGGACAGAATATCAAAAATAGATCCCGAATCACCCGATGCGGGGACGGATGCGAATATCCGGTCCCGTTTATGACCGGTTGGATCAGGCTTTTTTTCGGTATATTTTCTGTATCTGATTGACCGGTTCATAGAGTCGTTCGAAATCCCGGCTCAGGTATTCGGTTTTTCCGATCACATAATAGCCGCCTATTGTCAGGACCGGTGCAAACATCCGTGCAAGTTCATCCTTCTGGTGTTCGGTGAAATAGATGGTCACATTTCTGCAGAGGACCATGTCGAGATGGGATGTTACAGGGGTACCACTCATGAGATCATGGCGTGAGAACCTGACATATTCTCTCAGATGGGGCTTCACTTCGAACTTGCCATCCGTCCGTTCGGTGAAGTGCCTTCTGACCTGTGCGTCACTCAGGTTTTCCAGTGCCTTT
>JBFFLM010000114.1:0-5281 GCA_041554835.1 Methanogenium sp. | reverse complement strand
CCTTCACGGCTGAAAAAAAGTTATTCAGGGGCGCTTCGACCGAGGTCGAACGCCTTCAGGTTGGTATCCACGGTTTTGGGAGGGACCGACCGCCTGACCGCCTCTTTGAGGCTTTCGATGGTGAGCGGAATGCTGCGTGAAGCCGCCCCGAGCATCACGACATTCTGGGTCAGGATGGTGCCGGCTTCGAGGGCCAGTGCCGCAGCATCGACGGTCAGGACATCCCTTCCTGACAGCAGGTTGAGAATCTCATCAGGTCCTGGGACATCCGCATCATGCTGGAACGCGGAGGTCGGAATGATCGTCTCCGTATTGGTGATGATCGTCCCCCCTTCTTTCAGGAAATGGGAATAGCGGAGCGCCTCCAGAAGATCGAACGAGATGATGAGATCTGCCGTCCCCGGCGAGATGAGCGGGCCGTACTTGCCGCCGATCCGGATGTGCGTCTCCACCGAACCCCCACGCTGGGCCATCCCGTGGGTCTCGGCGCCCCGGACACTCTTCCCTTCTATCAGGCATGCCTCCCCGAGGATGTTCGAGGCCAGAATTGTCCCCTGCCCGCCGACGCCGACGATCAGGATGTCATAGCTGCCCGTCATCTGTTCCCCTCCATCCTGATAGCACCTGTGGGACATATCTGTGCGCAGACCGAACATCCGCTACAAAGCGCATTGATTGATGCCTTGTCGTCATGGAACTCGATAGCCGGGCATCCGAACCGGACGCAGGCCTTGCAGCCGGTGCAGGCATCGGGATCCACGGTGAACGTTTTACGCCGGATGCCGGCACGCCGTGCATTGATCACACATGGCTGATAGGCGATGATGACCTTCACCCCTTTGCGGGCCTTTGCGGTCTTCAGCGCTTCGAGGCACTGGGTCAGGTCATAGGAGCTGACCTTCTCCACATAGGTCGCACCGCACGAACGGCAGATGGCTTCAAGAGACACCGGCGGGGTTTCCACCCCGGTCGCCGTCACCCCGGTGTTCGGGTTGGGCTGGTGACCAGTCATGGCGGTAATCCGGTTGTCGAGGATGACGACCGTCATATTCGCCCCGTTGTACACCGCGTTGAGGAGGCCCTGCACTCCCGTGTGGAGGAAGGTGGAGTCACCGATGGTGCAGACGACATCCCGCTCCTCACCGGACTGGACAATGCCGCTTCCCACCGTAATCGACGCCCCCATACATATGGTAGTATCGACTACCCCGAGCTGTATCCCCAGCGTATAGCACCCGATGTCACTCGGGAATATCCCGTCTTTGAAGACCCGTTTTATCGCATAGAAGACCGACCGATGCCCACACCCTGCGCAGAGAATGGGGGGACGGCGGGGAATATCAGGCACCGGCGTTACCTGCGGGAAGGTGCGGGCAGGAATAAATCCCGCACGTTTCATGGCAGAGGCGACAGATGCCGGGTCGAGTTCACCTTCATGCGCAAGGCAGCCGTCCATCTTGCCGTGGATGACGGTATCCGTTGCCACCATCCGCACGGCCTCCTCGATGACCGGGGAAAGTTCTTCCACCACCAGTATCGCGTGATGCTGCCCGACGAAGGCGGCAAGCCATTCCAGGTCAATCGGATAGCCCCCAATCTTTGCAAAGGACACGCCTTCAGGAAGGAGTTCCTCGACATACGAGGCCGCAATACCCCCAGCAATAATGCCGGTCGTGCCCTTCACCGCGGCGGTGTTGAAGCCCTTTTCAACGAGTGCGCGTGCAAGCGGTTCCTGTTTTTCATTGAGCTTTTTATGAAGGACCCGTGTATGCGCAGGAATGACCACATACTGCTGCGGGTTACGCTCAAAGTGCCCGGTCCGGTGGTCGGAACCCACCTCACCCGGTTCGACATCGCTCTTCGAATGGCAGATGCGTGTCGTCGGACGGAAGAGAACGGGAAGCCCGAACTCTTCGGACAGAGGAAATGCCGCGGAGATCATTGTCCCTGCCTCGCGTACGGTAGCGGGATCGAGGCACGGGATCTTCGCAAAGAGGGCATACCTTCTGCTGTCCTGCTCGTTCTGTGAACTGTGGGCGTACGGATCATCCGCCGAAAGAATGACCAGCCCCCCGGTAACGCCCGTATAGGCACTGGTCATGAGCGGATCCGCCGCAACGTTCAGTCCGACATGTTTCATGGTCGCAAGCGATCGAACCCCCGTCCATGCCGCGGCAAGGGCGTTTTCAAGGGCAACCTTTTCATTCACCGACCATTCCACATAAAAATCCCGAACATCCTGGGTCCTGAGTATATCGATGACTTCGGATGAAGGAGTTCCCGGGTATCCGCTGGCAAAATCGACGTTCGCCTCACAGCAGGCGTGAGCGATCACCTCATTTCCCAGCATATATCGTGTAGCCATACCTGTTGAAAGGTTCGATAATATGGTGTTTATAGTATTCTGATCCCATCCATATCCTGACGACCTCGTTCGGGCTCTCATTTCTGAATTTTTCCGGTTGACCGACCGCCTGCGGGAAGGACAATGCAAAACCCTTATTAGCATCAATATCCCATCTAATTAGGTAATTCAGCAGGGCCCGTAGCATAGTCGGTGGTGCACCCGGCTGATAACCGGGAGGTCGTGCGTTCGAGTCGCACCGGGCCCATCACCACTTTTCCCAGAATTTTTTTCATGAGCAGGCGCTCTTCCTGACGGCATCTCAGACCAAATCATCAGCCTTAATATGCTCATGAGGACTAACTATCGAGTATGAACAATCGTTTCCTCCTGCTCAGTATTGCCGGAATACTCGTTGTAATTGCACTGGTTGTTGTCGGCGGGATCTTCATCGGAGGTATCGGTCTGGTCCTTGTCGCCACACTTGCAGCAACCCTCTATCTTAATGAAAAAGGCAGGGAGTTGGGAGCAGTTCCTGACCTGGATGCAGTCCTTTCACAGGATGCAAAGAAAATCATCATAAGAAATCACGGAAACGGCTCGGCACACTCCGTTCATGTTGCCGTCGTCCCCCTGAACAGGGAATTTGATGTGGAAACCATCGAAGCGGACGGGAGATATTCGTGGGATTCAGAAGAGATGATTCACGAGGCAAAGGCAGCTATTACCTGGAATGATGCTGAGGGCAGGATGTATTCGAGCCAGAGCAAGCTCTCGGCACTTGGAAAAAGCGATGATGACCTCTTAAAACCCATGTTCCCGCTCTTCGATTCAAGACCGAAAAAAAAATAGATTTATTCCTCCTTTTTAGTCCCTGATAAATGCTATGACCTTTTCAAGCGCATCTACCAGGTCCTTCTGTTCAGAGACATACTCTTCTATCGCCTTGTACAGCATTACGAGGATGTCAAACCCATAGAGATCGATGATGTCATCGGGGCTGATTTCCCGCTGATACGAATCGATGAGAAAGCCGTCTGCACTGTACATGAGCTCATAGAAGATGCCGTCCTCCCCGAGAACGCAGTACTGGTTATCGACCTTCTTTTCAATGTCGTCCGGTCGGTAGGGCATGGGTTCGGTCTTGCCGAGAAGGAGAAACTTCTGATCATAATAGACGGTATCGTACATTTCCCCCTTGCCATCCTGTTTTCCCCTGAG
Source organism: Methanogenium sp. (assembly GCA_041554835.1). Taxonomy (GTDB): domain Archaea; phylum Halobacteriota; class Methanomicrobia; order Methanomicrobiales; family Methanomicrobiaceae; genus Methanovulcanius. The sequence goes on along the minus strand of JBFFLM010000114.1, from coordinate 1,716 downwards.
CATCATCTGGAGGCCTGCCTCGGGTACAATGGGCCGGGCCAGGTCCGCCATCTTTTTCAGAAGGGTGCCGGTTTCGCTGACAGCCTCGGCGGAGAGTTCAGAAATTTTTCCAGTGTATTCCTTTGCCTTTTCTACTGCAGCCCTGTATCCTTCTTCAACTATATCCATGACAATGTTCTCTCCTTATTTTGGTACCGTTGCCCTGCCTCCGCAATAACGCTTCCTTTTCGTAGGATCGTCTGCAGCCGCGGGTTCTCGCATGTCAGAGTGGGTTTCCAATCAGATAATGTCTGTGGTGCCCCGTTATCTTCACGCGGCACTTCGACCCGAAGGGGAGTTCTTCCTTGATGACGATGTTCTCGTATCCCGGACTCCGTGCAATGACAGATCCTCCTTTTTTCTGTTCTGTGACGACGACATCGAATTCCTCCCCTATAAGGCCTTCATTATGCCGATCGCTGATTGCAGCGGCAGCCGCGGTAAGCGCTCTCGACCGGTCCTTTTTCACGTGGTCTGGCAGGTCCCTGAACCCTGCTGCAGGCGTGCCTTCACGGACGGAAAAACGGGTGATGTTGACCTTTGTCGGGCATGTGGCCCTGAGGAGGGAGAGGGTATCTTCAAAATCGGCATCCGTTTCCGTCGGAAACCCGACGATAAAATCGGTGGATATCCGGATATCGGGAATGGTCCGGCGAAATGCATCCACGACCCTGCAGTATTCCGCAGCGGTGTACCCGCGGTTCATGTCCTGAAGAACGCGGTCCGACCCTGCCTGAACAGGAAGGTGAGCAAAGCTGAATATCTTCTCCGACCTGAAGGCCCTGACCAGCCGGTCAAGGATGGGAAGTACGGTTGCGGGGTTCATCATCCCCACCCGGACCAACACATCGGCATCGCATGCGTCAATAGCTTCCAGGAGTTCTGCAAGATCCGTACCGCAGTCCATCCCATAGGCACTCAGGTCCTGCCCCGTCAGCTGGACTTCCGCTGCACCTGCCAGGGCCAGAGATTCGATCTCTTTGACGATTGTCTCCACAGGGATGCTCTTCATTCTGCCCCGGGCAAACCGCGTAATACAGTAGGTGCAGGCCCCCACGCATCCGGGCCCGACCTGCATCACCCCGACTGCAGGTGAGAGCATCATACCTTTCCACGGGTACGTTGCATAGATCTCGTCCGGCATAAGGATACGGGCACAGGGGAATGCCTCCACAATTCGTTCCTTCTGGACGACCGGCATACAACCGGTAATAATGACCTCTTTATCCTCAAAGGCCTTCAAGCGACGGAGCATGGTCCGTTCAGTCGCAGCGACCACCGTGCATGAATTGATGATCACGACCTCCGCTTCATCCGGAGGCACCTGAACACATCCCTGACGCGTGGCTATGGCAATCAGCTTCTGCGTGTCGGCATGGTTATAGGTGCATCCGTACGATTCGATATGAAATCTACGATTTACAAGCTCTTGCATGAAGTACTCCGGAAGAGACCCACAGGTCTGTCTTAGTCTTTTTCGTTTTCAGATAGGTAAAAAGTAGCTTTCCTGCACCGATAACCAGTCCTCAGACTGACTTTTCCATGATGAGACGGTCCTCGCCACGACCAAAATAGGCCTCCACTCTCGAGACAAGCACAAACCCTTCGCTGGTATAGAGGTCTACTGCCGCAGCATTATCGGGGGCAACGGAAAGGTACGCGGTTCTTGCCCCCGAT
>JBFFLM010000113.1:0-5286 GCA_041554835.1 Methanogenium sp. | reverse complement strand
TTCTTAAAAAAAGCGTTCACGTCTCCCCGCGGCTGCCCGGGCCGTGACGGCCCCGTTGCTTTCGGCTCTAGTCTGCGCCCATGACCCGGTAGCCGGCCTTCGGGATGGCGATCTCGAAGACCGCCCCCTCCCCTTCGGCCCCCGTCTCGGTGAGGCGGATGCCGGTCACCCCGGCGATCTCCCGGGCAAGGAAGAGGGAGTTGCCGGGTTTTGCGGGGTTGTGGGCAAAGATCTTCTCCTTTTTTGCCGCAGGGATGCCGCAGCCGTCGTCGGCGATGATCAGGACACCGGAGCCTTCCCGCTCCTCGAACGTGACGGCGACCTTCGTCGCCCCCGCGGCGTGGGCGGCGATGTTGCCGCAGAGGCTCCTGAACACCTCGGAAAAGAGCCTGTCCGCAAAGACCTCGATCGCAGGAACGGCAATTGTGCAGGCGATGGCCGGAGGAGCCTCGCCTTTGACCTCCTCCATGATCGCCCTTAGATCCTGCCATTCGGCCGGCTCCGCCCCGAGGTTCTCATACGTCCGGGTGAAGGTGATCTGGCGGTTGATCGTCTCCGATGCCGCGAGGATCTTCTCCGCCATCTTCCGCTGTTCCTCAGGAGTATAGTCGCCCAGGATGATCTCCTCCGAGTAGAAGAGGAGGCCCTGGATCTGGTTCAGGATATCGTGCCGGGTGATCCCCGAGAGGACGCTGAGTTTCTTGTTCGCCTCACGAAGCGCCTGTTCTGCCTGTTTCTCCTCCGTGATGTCACGCAGGATGCCGACCACGCGAAGGGGGGTCCCGTCCTCACCGAACTCGGCGGCCGACCCTTCGATGGCAAACCAGACGCTGTGTCCGTCGGACGCCGTCATCCGAAACTCCGTCTGGCCCTTCACCGGCTCGCCCCGTGAGAAGGCGTGCATGCTCTCTTCCCACCGTACCCGGTCGTCCGGATGGATCAGGGCAGGGATGCTGGAAAACGGCACCCATTCGCCGGTGTAGGGGAGGCCAAGGATGTCATACATGTCCGGGCTTACGGCCATCAGACCGCTGTCGATGCGCCAGTCCCACGTCCCGAGGTCGGCGCTGTCGATGACGAGGCGCAGATACTCCTCGTTGTGGGTGAGGGCGTCGAGGATGGCCTTCTGCCGGGAGACGTCCCGCAGGATGCAGAGCGTACTCGTACCGTTCTCCCGGTCCACGAAGGAGACGGTCATCTCGCATTCCTTCTCCTCCCCCCTGCGGGTGAGGATGCGCAGGTCGGCCCGGTTGCGGCGGCCGCCCTCCGCTTCGCCCTGCGGGACGAGCAGCTCCCGGAGATCCTCCCCGAAGAGCCGCCCATTCTCCCCGAAGACCGCGCTCTCCTCAAATATCGTGCCCGTCATCGCGTCGCCGCCATACCCGGTGATCCGTTCGGCGCCCTTACTCCATATCAGCACCCGCTGCCGGTCGTCGAGGAGGATGAGCCCGTCATGGGCGCTGCGGAAGATCCCGTCGAGGAGCTGCTGGCGCTCCTGGATGGAGGCGGTCATGGCACGGTTCTCCCGCAGGTCCTGGAGGGTGACGATGTAGCGGCCCGCACCGGGGATGGAGGAGACCGAGAGGATCGAGGGTATTCTTTCCCCGGCACAGGTGATGCATTCGGTCTCATAGTTGCGGATACGGAAGTGCTCGAACCCGCCGGGCACCTCGGCTTCCTCGGCAAACCGGAGGAGATGGGGGTCATCCACGAACTCCGTCCACACCCTGCCGGCAAGCCCGCCGGGCGGGGCGGCGAGGAGGGCCTCTGCCTCCGCGTTGCCGAGCAGGATCTCGTCCGAGCGGTCGAGGATGAGAATGGCGACCCCGGAGTTTGCGAAGATTCCCCTGTACATCTCCTCCGAGAGGCGCAGCTGGTCCTCGAGCGCCTTCCTCCCGGAGATGTCACGGGCGATGGAGAAGATGCCGGTGGTCCCCCCGTGGGGAATGGTATGGCTGAGGATCTCCACCGATCTGAGGGTGCCGTCTGCGGCCCGGAGGGAGGCAAGATAGAGAAGCGATCCCGCATCCGGGATGGTCGTAAACGTGCTCTTTGTACCGGGGTCATCGGGGGCGAGGAGGCTGGTTAAGTCCATACCGGCAAGCTGCTGTTTCGGGTACCCCAGCATCCGGGCCATCCGCTCGTTGGCCTGTAGGATCACCCCGTTCATATCGGAGATGAATATCGCATCACCGGCCGATTCGAAGAGCACATGGTACATTTCCTCGGATTCCCGGAGCGCCTGCTGCATCCGCTCCTGCTCCCGCCGGGAGGTGATGTCGCGGGAGACGGACATGATGGCCGGGACGCCGCGGTAGACGATCGCACGGGTGCTCACCTCGACGGGGATCACGCGGCCTTTGCGGGTGATATGCTCGTTCTCGAAAAAATCGGTCTTCTTTGCAAAGAGACCGGCGTGGAAGGTTGCGGGGGGCTGCTCTGATGCCGGGGAGACGATGGCATCGAGGGTGAGGGCCCTGAACTCCTCCCCGCTGTACCCGTACCGCCGGGACGCGGCCTCGTTGGCATACAGGATGTGCCGGTCCATGTCCGCGATGATGACGGCCTCGTTGACGGCATTGAGCAGGGGATGGGCAATGTCCCCGTCGCCGATATCGGTTCCCACGGCAAGGGTGATGATGAAGAGGCGGGTGCCGTCCGGTGAGGCGAACCATGCCCCCCGGGCACCGGCGGGGACCTGCTCCCCGTCGGCACGCCGCAGGAGGACGGGATGGTCCGGCCCGTCAAACCCGGTCTCCTCCCCGGCAATCCAGGACACAATCCCGACACGGCCATCCGGCGCCGTGAGAAATGCGGCGGGGTCCGGGGTGGTGTCCGCATCCTCCCCGAGCACCGCTCGGAGGGCGGGATTTGCAAAGGCGCACCTCCCGTCTTCATGCAGCCCGATGACCGGGGAACGGTGTGCCTCAAAGAGGCGGGCGATATCCTGTACGCTCATTGCCGAAAACCCTAAAACCCTGCCGTGTATTCAAAAATCCGTAAAAAAGAATGAGAAAAAGAGACTGATATACTTTATCATGCGGCCTTCGGCCCGGTTCACGGACGAAGGAGGGGGGCGGGAACCGTCCGCCAATTACTGGAAGAGGACCGGCGATGGGCCGGGATCGCCCGTCCTGCCCCCCTTCATCACCGCCCCGCTCAGCGGATCTCGATGCGGTCGCCCTCGGCCATGAAGTAGATCTTCTCGGCCATCATGCAGGCATGGTCGCCGGCGCGTTCGAGGTGGCGGGTGATGGTGATCGCCTCGATCCCGGAGCGGATGTTTTTGGGGTCCTCGAGCATGTAGGTCAGGTACTCGCGAAAGAGGGTCGCCCGCATCGCGTCGACCCGGTCGTCCTGTTTTCCCAGGCCCTCGAGGTTGACGGCGGAGCCGCTGCGAAACGCCGCCATCACCTCGCGGTGCATTCCAAAGACGATGTCGGCCATCACGTAGAGGCTCGCGAAGGGGACGGTCTCGGCCCCGGCCCCCGCCTCGCTTCGCATCGCAAGCACCGCCTTTGCGATGTCCTTGCCGATGCGCCCAACCCGGTAGTACGAGTGGTTCATCACATTGATGCAGACGATCGTCCGCAGGTCTTCGGCCACCGGCTGGTAGAGCAGGAGGAGCCGCATCGTCCGGTCCTCAAGATCCGAGTGGAGGTCGTAGAGGTGCGCTTTTCTGTCCATCACGTCGTCGGCGGTGGCCCTGTCAAGGCCCCCGAGGGACGCCATCCCGTCCGTCAGCATGCCGAGGGCATAGTCGCCGTAGTCGGCAAGATCGGTCTTTACCTGTTCCAGTTCCTCATGAAATCTCTTCAGGCTCATTGCTGCATCACCCGAACCGTCCGGTTATGTAGTTGCTCGTCAGCTCCCTTTCCGGGGCCTCGAATATCTTTTCGGTCTCCCCGAACTCGATGAGCTCCCCCAGGTACATGAACCCGGTGTAGTCGCTCACCCGTGCCGCCTGCTGCATCGAGTGCGTCACGATGATCACCGTGTAGTTCTCCCGGAGCTCGTCGATCAGGGTCTCGATCTTCGCGGTCGCGATGGGGTCGAGCGCCGAGCACGGCTCGTCCATCAGGATCACCTCGGGCCCCACCGCAAGGGTGCGGGCGATGCAGAGGCGCTGCTGCTGGCCGCCGGAGAGCCCCATCGCGGGGCTTTGCAGCCGGTCCTTCACCTCGTCCCAGAGGGCGGCCTTTTTGAGGCTCTCCTCGACGATCGTATCGAGTTCCGCCTTGTCCCTGACCCCGTGGATTCGCGGGCCGTAGGCCACGTTATCGTAGATGGACTTCGGGAAGGGGTTCGGGCGCTGGAAGACCATGCCGACGAGTTTTCGCAGGTGGACCACGTCCACGGCGGGGGCAAAGATGTCCTCGCCCCGGTAGCTGACCGTGCCTGCGATCCGGCAGGAGGGGATGAGGTCGTTCATCCGGTTGAAGCACCGGAGGAGCGTCGACTTGCCGCACCCGGACGGCCCGATGAGCGCCGTGACCCGGTGTCCGGGGATGTCGATGTCGATGGCCTTCAGGGCAGCGGTCCCTCCGTAGAAGAGGTCGAGGCCGCGGGCGGTTATGATTGGTTCAGTCTCTGACACGGGTATCACCATGTAATCTTGTTCTGGTAGTGGGTCCGGATGGCGATTGCAACGAGGTAGATGCCCACCACGAGCGCGATGAGGACGAGCGCCGTTCCGTACTGGTTCTCCGTCGCTCCCGGCACGTTCGTCGAGAGGACGAAGAGGTGGTAGGGCAGCGCCATCACCGGCTCGAAGACGGAGTCCGGCAGGAACCGGCTGGAGAAGATCGCGGCGGTGAAGAGGATCGGCGCCGTCTCGCCGGCGGCCCGCCCGATGGAGAGGATGGCGCCGGTGATGATGCCGGGGACGGCGGGCGGAAGGACGACGCGTGCGATCGTCTGCCACTGCGTCGCCCCGAGGGCGAGGCTCCCCTCACGGAGGCTCGCCGGGATGCTTCGCAGCGCCTCTTCTGTCGTGCGGATGATCGTGGGCAGGATCATCAGGGCAAGGGTGATCTGGCCCGCGAGGAGCGAGACCCCGAACCCGAGGGAGAGGACGAGAAACGAGAACCCGAAGAGGCCGAAGACGATGGAAGGGGTGCCGTTCAGCAGGTCGACGCCGCTCCGGATGATCTTCGTCACCGGTCCCTCGCGGGTGTACTCGGTCAGGTAGATGGCGGCCCCCATCCCGACGGGAAGGGCGACGGCAATCGCGCCCGCGACGAGGCAGAGCGTGCTGACGATCGCGGGGAAGATGCCGCCTTCCCG
>JBFFLM010000112.1:0-5306 GCA_041554835.1 Methanogenium sp. | reverse complement strand
GACAGGTACGGTAGTAGAGGCCGGACACCCCCTCGAAGGCGTCTCTCTCGGAGGCAAAGTCCTGGTATTTCCTTATGGGAAGGGTTCTACGGTGGGTTCGTACGTGATGTACGCTCTGCAACGCAATGGAAAGGCACCGGTCGCGATCATCAATCTGGACGCCGAACCTATCATCGCTGTCGGCGCAATCATGGCGGGTATACCAATGGTGGACAGGCCCCAGGGAAGCATTATGGACCTTGATGATGGAACGATCGTCACTGTTGACGGAAGTTCCGGTGAAATTACCTGTGAACCATCAGATTAAGCATATTTTTTTCAGGACCAATATTTCGGAGTGACAACGTGCATTATCACCTGTTGGTTAATGACCAGTGTAACCTGCATTGCAGATACTGTAAAGGAAATATCTTCCGCCCGGAACTGTGTGATGCATGGAGAGGGCTGCCTACCTCGTGTAAAGCGGAGATACTCTATCCGCTCAGTGAACTTGAGCAGTTTTTACAGAAGGATCCTGATCCCGTTATTACCTTCTACGGAGGAGAACCCCTGATGTCTGTTGATGCCGTCTGTGAGATCATGGACCTTGTTTCTAGGGGGAAATTCATGCTCCATACAAACGGGACATTGCTGGACCGGATGGATCCCGAATATCTCCATGCAATGAGCTCAATTTTCGTTTCCGTGGATGGCCGCGAGCAGGTACACGATAAACACCGGGGACGGGGAACCTACCGGTTAGTGCTGAAGAACTGTCGTCACCTGGTTGAGAACGGATATAATGGTGAGATCGTCGCACGGATGACGGTGACCGAAGATACGGATATCTTCCAGGATGTCGTGCATCTTTCAAGGAATGATATCTTTTCTTTTCCGGCCGTACACTGGCAGATGAATGCAAATTTTTACGAGGACTACGAAAGGCGAAGGTTTGGGGAGTGGGTTTCCGGTTCATACATTCCCGGGTTGCGAAACCTTGCAGGCGAATGGGTAGGAACGATGAAAGGTGCGGGGTCCGTGATGATGTGGTATCCGTTCGTTGATACCATGCAGGACCTCATTGAAGGAACCATGCCGTCCTCGCTGCGATGTGGTGCGGGATTTGCCAATTACAGCATACTTCCTGACGGACATATTGCGCCCTGCCCATGCATGGGTGGACTCGAGGAGTATTATGCCGGACATATCAGGGATGCCGACCCGTTGAATCTGCCCACGATTCCGGTGGGACGGGAGTGTGCCGGATGTGATGAGTATGCATTCTGTGGGGGACGGTGCCTCTACTCGAATATCCTGCAACCCTGGCCACCTGAGGGAAGACAATGGATATATCAGACGGTCCGATCCCTGCATGAAACCATGGGAATGGTTCTGAATGAAGTGCAGGGGCTGCTTGCAGCCGGCGGTATTTCCATGCACCAGTTTGCCCATCAGAAGTATCACGGATGCGAGATAATCCCCTGATGGCAGAAGGGAACCATGAGAAGCAGCATGAAAGTGAATTGGAGGTCGATAAAATGGGCAAGGAATTCGTATGCTGCATTGTATGCTGCATGCGAGCAATCGGGCATTACGCTCCATGAGACCGATCATCCGTCGGATGATATCACCTGTTACAGCCTGAATTCAGTCGATGAACCCCATTACCGGGATGAGATAGCAGATGCCGAATGCATCACCATCGTCGGGGGGCCTCATGCGTCTGCCTGTCCGGCCGAGGTGGCATCGTATGCGGATTATGTGGTGGTGGGCGAAGGAGAGTTTACGCTTCCGGCACTGATCAGGAGAATAGAGGAAGGTGGCGGTGAGCTTCCCTCCGGGGTCTGTTCGGGGTCTGTCTGCAGACCGGTTACCCATCAGGTCTTCCTTCCCGCATACCTGCCGTTTACCCGGGTAAAGGGCACCATTGAAATCTCCCGTGGATGCCCCTACCGCTGTGCCTATTGCCAGACCCCCTGCCTCTTTGGAAACAGAATGCGTCACCGGACCATCGATGGCATTGTGAAAGCCGCAGCGAACTATCGTGATGTCAGGTTTGTGACACCGAATGCTCTTGCGTATGGTTCTGACGGTGTCCATCCGCGTCTGGACAGGGTGGAGGCACTTCTTCGTGCATTACAGGGGCACAGGATTTTTTTCGGGACCTTTCCCAGCGAAGTGCGACCCGAATGGATTACGGACAAGTCGCTTGAGCTGATTGCCACCTATGCGTCGAATACCAAGCTGCATTTTGGAGCCCAGTCCGGCAGTGATCGGGTGCTTCGGCTTCTGAAAAGGGGACATACCGCTGAGGACGTCATCCATGCCGTTGAACGATGCCACGATCATGGCATGACACCCCTCGTGGATTATATCTTCGGATTTCCGTTTGAAACAGACGAGGACCAGTATGCAACGATCGATCAGATCCGGGAGGTGACCCGGTACGGGAAGATACACGCCCATTATTTTACCCCTCTGCCCGGGACTCCGCTTGCAGGAACGACGCCGCGTGATGTCCTTCCGGATATTCAGCATATCCTGGGCAACCTTGCCCTTCACGGAAAAGCAACCGGGTCCTGGATTGAGGCGGAGATAAGGTTTTTTAACCGGAATGAGAACCAATAACCATGACTAAAATTCTTCTCCTTACCGATATTCACGGTCAGTTCGAGATAGTCCCCGCGTTTCTTGAACTCGGGCCGGACCTCGTGATCATTGCAGGGGATCTCACCGATTGCGGTGCACCCGAAGATGCCCGGAAGGTTCTCGATATGATCGATGTCCCCTGTTTTGCAATTCCCGGGAACTGTGACCGGAAAGAGATTATCAATATCATCGAAGAATCGGATGCGGTTAATCTCCACGGGACATCGCTTGAAATAGGATCAATCACCCTGACGGGCGTCGGAGGCTCAAACCCGACACCGTTCGGCACGCCGTTCGAGTTGTCCGAAGAAGAGATAGATAAGCTGCTGCAGGAGGCGATGGCGCGGGGCGGACGGAACATTCACAACATTCTGGTGGTACATGCACCGCCCCACGGGACGCTGGATGAGGTCGGTGGAGCAAATGTAGGATGCCGGAGTATACGAAAATACCTCAAGGATTTCGACCTGGTATGCTGCGGCCATATTCATGATCAAACCGGGGTTGTAAAGGAAGAAGGAACGGTGATCGTCAACCCCGGGCCCGCATCTGAAGGCAAATGCGCCGTCATCATCCTCGGAGAGGAGGCAAAGGATATTCAGGTTGACCTCATCCAGTTGTAGCAAGAAGGAGTTCAAGATAGGATTCCCGTATATGATCTCCCTCAATACCCAGATCTTTTTTGACCAGTTCTATCCTTTCTAAGGCGCTGCTGCACCCGTCTCTTTGCGCTATCACTTCTATCTCGACAAAGGTTCCCAGCCCGGTCACCGTATCAAGGGAGATCGTTGTCCCCCTGTAGGTCCACTCTTCACGAATTTTCTTCACCTGTGCCGTGGGAGTGAAACCGAGTGCGGAAAAGAGCCTGATGAACTGATCGGGTTCAGCGATGGGTATGTTTATTTCCTCACGTGCCTTTGCACCCATTCCTTTCATTTTTTGTCCCTTGTAGGTGATTTCGGCACCGGAGGAGGTGGAGCGTATCCGCAGGGCTTCATCGGTCTGTGCATAATCGCGGTGAGGTGCATTCAGGTAGGTATCCTCCTGGTGAGATGAGCCGATGAAGATGCCTCCCTTATCCCTCAGCTTCTGTGAAATACCTTCAGGCCGGTCTATGGGGATTTTTATTTCCACCTCAATCAGGGAACTCATTATTTTAAGTAGTGCTGTCCTATTAATATAGACAGGTAATATCATGGCTGTTAATGAAGGAGATTTTATTCAGCTCCGGTTCACCGGATCCTATGACGATGTGGTCTTTGACACCACTGAAGAGGAGAAGGCCAAGGAAGAAGGCCTCTATAATGAGAAGAAGACCTATGGACCTATCATCGTCCGTGTTGGCGGGAATCATATCATCCCCGGTCTTGACGAGGCGCTCCAGGGCAAAGAGGTCGGCGAGTCCGGTACTGTTGAAGTACCCCCTGAAAAGGGATACGGCGTCCATGACGAGTCCCTTCTGAAGTCCGCACCTCTGAAAAATTTTGCACAGAAACCGACGGTCGGAACCCGGATCTCTTCAGACGGTCAGGAAGGAACTGTGGTCAATGTCATCGGAAAGAGGGCACTCATCGATTTCAACCACCCGCTTGCCGGCAGGACACTTACCTATGAGTACACCATCGATGCAATCGTCGAGGATACCATTGAAAAGGTAAAGGGTCTTATCGAGCTCTACACCGGGAGGGATATGGACGTTGAACTGAATGAGGGCGTCCTCACCGTCATTCTACCTCCCGGAATCAACTATGACCAGCGCTGGATGATGGCACGTGGTATGCTGATTCACCAGACCTTTGAATTCATTCCCGAGATTAAGGAAGTCATTCTCAAGGAGTCGTACACCCGTCCGGCACCCATGGAAGAACCGGTTACTGAAGCAGAGGAACCCGAGGCACCCGCCGAAGAGGATATCCCCGCTGCTGAAGAAAAGACCGAATAATACTTTTTTTATTCAATTGGAAAGCGAAGCAAAGCGGCTATTCCACCAAGGGCTTCCAGTTGTTTCCCCGGTTCGAACTCTGAAGAAAATACCGTGATCCGGGCACGAACCGATTCGGCTTCTTCGAGTATGTCCGTCACCTTCTCGTCACGTATCAGGTGGTCTATCACCATCAGGTCTTCGACCGCCCCGAATCCGACTGCCTTGTCCACTTCCTCAATCCCGTAGGCAAGAGGGCCGGCACTTCCCATCCGGGCCAGCAGCTGTTCAAGAAGACTCACCTCGCGGGCCAGCTGAATGTCCTCGGTGATACGATCCAGCATGCCCTGGCCGATCACATCCTGAACAGCCCCTTTTCCCACCCTGCGTGTCTCAACGGACATGCACCGGTCGGCCATATCCTCATTGCGCCGACGGACAAAGCTGATAAAATCCTCCTTGACAAATCCTGGTCCCGCAATAACCAGGGGGCCGGTTGTTTCCTGCAGTGCCGTCATGACATCGCCGAAGAAGATACTTCTGGCATCCATTCCCTCCCGTTTCCCGCTTCCGCCGGTGATTGAAGTGAAGAGTTCCGGTCCGTACTGGCGCATCCGGTAGATCTCCGCCGACCCCTCTTCCAGGGACACCACATGCACCACTCCTGCCGTGGATGCCCTGACCGCCCGGTCAATACGTTCGAGATCGATCCCGTGCCACCGTTTGATAACAGAGATCTCCTGCCCCGTCTCCAGGT
>JBFFLM010000111.1:0-5332 GCA_041554835.1 Methanogenium sp. | reverse complement strand
CGTCTCCGGGGATAATTGGCAATTGCCATCTCCAGAATTTTTTCAGCCTGTTCCTCTGCCGCCCGGGGTGCATAATTCAGGCGTACATCCGTCCCTTCAAAGGCAACAAGATCGCTGACGGGGAGCAGGACAAACCGGTACTTTTCGGCATAGACCGGGTCGAGCGGAAGGGAGCAGTTCATATCCGCGACAAAGACATCGACGGCACCGGTCGCAAGGACCGCCTCCTGCATAATCCAGTTCCCGGTGTAGCCGTAAAACACATCATCCGTCTCCCACCGCTGTATCATCTCCTGCCCGGTCTCGATGTTCCCGATGATCCGAAGCCCCTTTGCCCCGGCGGCCCGTGCCTTCTCCTGCCATTCCGGCTTTCGGGCGACATCGATCAGGGCGAAGCCAAGGAATGGCTCATGGCCGTTCGGGAGGACATTGACGTAATCGGCATCGAGTACTCCCAGGTCCACCCGGACCTCATGCGGCCGGGGGATGCCGAAGAGCACATCCTGAAGATGTTCAAGGACGAGCTGGCTCTGGTACGCCATGGCAATCGACAGGCGCATCGCCTTTAAGGCAAGACTGACATAATACCCGTCCACATTGGTAAGACACGAACCGGTTGCATTCATGATCTCCGCATGGATGCCGCCGGGAAATATCCCCAGTTCCTTCCATTTTTCCTGGCGTTCCCACGGGGCGAGCGCCGTAACGACGGTGCTTTCACGGTCGACCGGGGCGCCAAAGTCCTTCACGACAAAATCACACACCCGAAGCGCCGTCTCTTCAAGGGTATCTCCCGGGGCAACGCCCAGGCGTTCGGCGAATGCTTCCAGTTTTTCCGGCTCCCTGATGGAAAACGGCGTCTTGCCAAGAGCCGTCTGCCGGAGGGTGCGCACCGTCCCCTCTGCATGGTACTGGTACGTCGACGCCCCCATGAGATTTCGCAGGAGCATCATCCGCATCGCAATGCCGTCGGCCGATATGCCACAGACGCCGCGTTTGTCATGGTCTGCGTCGACGCGGCACGGACCGTTGGAGCAAAAGTCGCAACGGGACCCGCTCATACAAAATCCGCATCGCCTGTCCGGGTCGCTGCCAAAACCCTGCGCCTCGTAGCGGTCCCATACATTGGACATGCCGTCTTCCTGCAGTTTTTTGTACATCGCCTGAACGGATGCATGATAGGAGATTCGTTGATTTTCCATCGTATGATCACCTCAGGTAATGACGCACCATACCCTCTGGTACCATAAATCTATCGCAGCCCAAAACACCCACAGGGAAGAGCTACGAATCCTATTGTTCTATCCGGCACTATAGACTTCATTTTGGGATTATTTTCTGATTCGGACATCTCCGGATAAGGAACAGGATTTGCCTTACGGGGTGCTGCCGGATCATGGACCGAATAGGGACGCTGCTCTTTTGCCGGAGACACAAACATCCGACACGTGGATTTATGTACAGAGAACCCCCATAATAACGCAGGAATTTAACCATGTTTCTTATCGGAGAATCTCTCGAAGGCGAGGGAGCAGAACTCGCCCACATCGATCTGATGATCGGTGATAAAAACGGCCCCGTCGGGATGGCCTTTGCAAATGCGGCATCACAGCTCTCCGCAGGCCACACCCCGCTCCTCGCGGTCATCCGCCCCAACCTGCTGACCAAACCGGCGACCCTCATCATCCCGAAGGTGACCCTGAAAAAGGAAGAGCAGGTCAATGCAATATTCGGCGCCGTCCAGGCGGCTGTCGCAAAGGCGGTCGCGGACTCGGTCGAAGAAGGCATCTTTGATGATATGGATCTCGAGGACACCGTCATTCTTGCAAGCGCCTTCCTCCACCCGACGGCACAGGACTACAACCGCATCTACCGCTACAACTACGGCGCCACCAAACAGGCAATCCAGCGGGCAGTTGCAGGATTCCCCGACAAGAAGACGCTCATTCATGAGAAGGACCGTGCCGGCCACGCCGTCATGGGCTTCAAGGTCCACCGCCTCTGGGACCCCCCCTACCTGCAGGTCGCCATGGACCTCGTCGACATGAAGTCGGTCGAACGCGTCCTCAGAAACGTCCCGGAAAACGACCACGTCCTCATTGAAGCGGGCACCCCGCTCATCAAACAGTTCGGGCTGAGCGTCATCGGCGAGATCCGCAAATACCGCCCCGAGGCGTTCATAATCGCCGACCTCAAGACCCTTGACACCGGCAACCTCGAGGCCCGGATGGCGGCAAACGCATCGGCCGATGCCGTCGTGGTATCGGGTCTTGCACCCATCGCCACCATCGAGAAGTTCATCATCGAGGCAAAGAAGACCGGCATCTACTCGGTCATCGACATGCTCAATGTTGAAAAACCCGCAGAACTGGTGGCAGAACTTGCAAAACGCGGTGCAGTCCCGAGCATCGTCGAGATGCACCGGGCCATCGACGCCGAGGGCGACGAATACAACTGGGGCGACATCCCGGCGATCAAGAAGGCCGCAGGCGGCAAACTCCTCGTCGCAACCGCAGGCGGTATCCGCCAGCACGTGGTAAAGGATGCACTGAAGGCAGGCGCCGACATCCTGGTGGTCGGCCGTGCCATCACCGCGTCCAAGAATATCTGCAATGCAGCCGAGGGATTCCTTGAAGAACTCAACAGCGAAGAGATCGATCAGTTCAGAATTATGACTGATTTCTAATACTATTTTTTCTCAACCCAAAAACCACCCCGAAAAGCATAAGGTTCCAGAATTAGAGAATCCAAATGCGATTTTATGAACCCATCCCACGTACCGGACGCCCCGACCGTCTATCTTGACCATTCTGCAACGACACCGACCCACCCGGACGTCGTTCGTGCGATGCTCCCGTATTTTACGGACCATTTCGGCAACCCCTCCTCGCTCTACCGCCTCTCCGATGCGAGCAGAGCGGCCGTTGCAGCGGCGCGAAAACAGGTTGCCGCGTCACTCGGATGCATGGACCATGAGATATTCTTCACCGCCGGTGGGACCGAATCGGACAACTGGGCCCTCAAGGGGATCGCCTCTGCCCGGAAGGATGAAGGGAACCATATCATCACCTCCTCCATCGAACACCATGCCATTCTCCATACCTGTGCATATCTGGAAACACAAGGATGGCATGTCACCTATCTCCCGGTCGACCGGCACGGCCTTGTCGACCCGGCGGAGGTCGAGGCAGCCATCACCCCGGAAACGACGCTCATCTCCGTGATGATGGCCAACAACGAGGTCGGCACCATCCAGCCGGTACGGGAAATAGGGGCGGTTGCCCATGAACACGGCATCAGTTTTCATACCGATGCCGTCCAGGCAATCGGGCATATGCCCATCGATGTCGATGCCATGAATGTTGACCTCCTCTCCCTGTCGGGGCACAAGTTCTTCGGGCCGAAAGGAACCGGAGCACTCTATATCCGTGACGGTATCCGGCCCGACAACCTGATCCACGGGGGCGGCCAGGAGAAGGGGCACCGGGCGGGAACGGAGAATGTTCCCGGCATCGTAGGTCTCGGCGCCGCAATCGAACGGGTCACCGGCGATATCCCCGGCCACCGGGAACGGGTGGGCGCTCTTCGCGACATGCTGGTGCAGGGCATCGCCGAACGCATCCCCGACAGCCATTATAACGGCCATCCCGAACAACGGCTCGTAAACAACGCCCATTTTTCATTTCCCGGACTTGACGGGGAGGCGTTACTGCTCATGCTGAACAGGAAGGGCATCTGCGCCTCCATCGGCAGCGCCTGCAGTTCGGGCAGTGATGACATGTCCCATGTGCTCCGTGCGATGGGGGTGCCGCCTGCACACGGGCGATCATCGCTCCGCCTGACCCTCGGGGATGATAATACAAAGGAAGAGGTCGAATATGTACTGGACGTTCTTCCTCAGGTGGTCACACGGCTGAGGGAGATGGCAGTATTCTAACCAACCTGAGTGATGACCATGTATAATGAAACAGTAATGGATCATTTTGAACACCCCCGCAACGTAGGGGAGATGAAGGATGCGACCGTGACCGCCGACGTAGGAAGCCCGGAATGCGGTGACCGGACGAAGATCTACCTGAAAATTGAAGACAATATCATCGTGGACGTCTCATTCAAGACCCTCGGCTGTGCCGCCGCAATCGCATCGAGCAGCAAGGCAACCGAGATGATCAAGGGAAAGACCCTCGAGGAGGCGTGGAACCTCACCAATATGGATGTGGTGGAGGCACTGGGCGGCCTTCCGGAACCGAAAGTCCACTGCTCCGTGCTTGCCGAAGGCGCCATCCGCGAGGCCATCAACACCTACCGGAAAGACCAGGGTCTTGAACCCTGGGAATAACCCGAAGATACCCTCAATATTCCATCGATTCACCGGGGGAGAGTATATTCACCGTAATATCGGTTGTACGCTCCACTGCTTTTTTAAAGGCATACGGGTCCTGCCTGATGCCCTCGAACGTGTCGTAATGCATCGGTATGACCACCGGGGCCCCCACAAACTCCGCGGCCATCATGGCCTCGGCAGGCCCCATCGTATATCGTCCGCCGATGGGCAGGCAGGCAATATCCGGGTGATAGAGCTCTCCGATGAGCTTCATGTCGGAGAAGAGCGCGGTATCACCCGCATGATAGACGGAGATGCCGTCCATCGTAATGACAAATCCTGCAGCCCCGCCCCCGTAGAATCCCGGCCCTGCCATCTCCATCCACCCTGAATGAAGGGCAGGAGTCATCGTGAACCCTACACCATCCACTTCGATGGTTCCCCCGAGGTTCATGCATTCGGTCTCCAGGCCGAGGGTTGCAAGATACTTCCCGATTTCATTGATGGCGATGGTCTTCCTGCCGAGCCGTACCGTCTCGCCCACATGATCGGCATGGCCGTGAGTGAGGGCAATCATATCCGCGTCTTCCGGAACCCCGCCGCCGGGAACAAACGGATCGATCAATACTTTTTTTGTCCCTTCAAGGAAAAAGCACGAATGTCCGAGCCACGTGATCTTCATAGGAAAAGATGGATCTCCTGAATGAAAAATCAGCCGGAACAAAAGGGGAAAGAAGTGTTGATATCAGGAGAGATCGGCAAGTTCTGCTTCGGTGATATCAATGGCCTCTGAAAGACCGTCGTTTGCAAGACCGCCCGTCATGGACTCGGTGAGGTCACGGTCCTCCATCACGTCGCGAATCCTCTCAAGGAAGGGGTCCAGGGTAGGGTCCCTCTGGGATTCGATCACATGCCGGTATTCCCTGAGAGTGGAGGGACTGATGCCGAGTTCCTCGGAGATCTCCTTCATGGTCTTGCCGGAATCAAGGAGGGCCTCCATCTGTTCGG
>JBFFLM010000110.1:0-5395 GCA_041554835.1 Methanogenium sp. | reverse complement strand
GATACCGCAGTCTCGTTTGGGCTCATCGTCTCGGAACTCGTCACCAACGTCATCAAACATGCCTTCCCAGATGGAAGATCCGGCCACATTGCGATCACCATCGTCAAGGACGACGGCGGCAAGGTGGTCATCTCGGTCAAGGACAACGGCATCGGCATGCCGGAGGAGTTCCGCAGTGGCGAAAAGCGTGGCATCGGCCTGATGCTGGTCTCCACCCTGGTGGACCGCCAGCTCCACGGGACGATGGAGATCTCCGTAAACAACGGCACGAACTATATGATCCAGTTTACCGAGCGCCCGTAGGACCGGCAATCATAACCAATACGAGGGAGGAGACGCGAAATGAGGGAAAAAATGAAAATAATGGTCGTCGAGGATGATGCGATCATCGGCATGGATATCGAACACCGGGTGCGGAGACTTGGCTATGAGGTCACGGGAGTGGCGGACAACGCAGAGGAGGCAATAGAACTTGCCGCCGATACGAAA
Source organism: Methanogenium sp. (assembly GCA_041554835.1). Classification (GTDB taxonomy): domain Archaea; phylum Halobacteriota; class Methanomicrobia; order Methanomicrobiales; family Methanomicrobiaceae; genus Methanovulcanius. Next base: position 4,906 of record JBFFLM010000110.1, on the reverse strand, counting down.
CCGGATATTGCACTGATGGATATCCGCCTGCGGGGCGATATTGACGGCATCGATACCGCACGCATGCTCAAGGAGCAGTTTGCCCTCCCGGTGATCTTCATCACCGCATACTCGGACCTGAAGATGCGTTCACGGGCGCTCGACCTCAATCCGGCCGGATATATTGTCAAGCCGATACGGGAAGTCGAGCTGAAAAATACCCTTGAAGAAGCCCGTAAAAGAATCTTTGGCGAATAAGGGCCCGATTTTCCCTCTTCGTTCTCTTTTTTCGGCAGTGCCTGACGGTGCACTGTGTGCCGGCGATATTATTATCTGGCTGATGGGGAGAGTGGAATGTATGAACCGGGCTTTGCGTCTCTTCCTTCTGATCGTTCTTTTCTTTCTCGGTTCCTCTGCCGCCGGGTGCACCGATGCAGGGGACGAGCCCTGGTACACCCCGGCCCCGACGCCGGTGATGACGATTACGCATACCCCGCTTCCGACCTGCCCCACGCTCTCGGCAGAGGCAGGGCCGCAGACGACGGCGGTGAATGCTACGGCGGCTCCGTCGGTGCCTCGCTCTTCTTTGCCCTGACGCGGGTGCAGGAACGGAGGAAAGGAGGGACTGCACTCCGGTCAGGTCTTTTTACCGGGGAGACTGAAGGCGCGGAACCGCTGCTCCGGCATAAGGGCCGAACGGGCGAGGGTGAGGAAGTACTTGTCGGTCATCCCGGCGATATAGTCGCGTACGAGCTCAGCGTTCGAGGCGGAGCGGAGATACTCCTTCGCCACCCAGTCCGCTTCAAGGAAGTCCTTGTAGATGAGCGAGTCCTCCCTATCCTTTTCGAGATCAGAGAGAAAGGTGGTGAAGAGAAGGGAAAACATCCGCTCGATCTTGTGGTCCTCTGCGTGAAGGATGGGGTTCTCATAGATATGCTGGTAGTTGTAGTCCCTGAGGGCCCCAAGGCAAGCGGCTACTTGGGGAGAGAAGCCGATCGTCTCGCTTGATGCAGAGTATTCGATCATATCGCGGGCGAAGGTGTCGATGACGATGCCGTTGATCTCCTCCACCCCGTTGAACGGGAAGATCTTGCGGCATGCTTCGGGAAATGCCGGCAGATCCTTCGGGATGAGCCGCACCTCGACCGCGTCCTGGAGGTCCCGGCCGAGATAGGCGATGGTGTCGGCGAACCGGACGACGCATCCTTCGGCAGTCGCGGGAGTGGGCACCCCGCCGTTGGCGGCGAAGGCACGTTTCTTCTCAAACCCGTCCCATGTGCGGCACCCGTCCGGAACAATCTCGGAGACGTGGCGTTCCCCGTCGTGGCAGAGGATGGCGTCGAGGACCTGGAGGGTGAGGTCGCAGTGCTCGATCTCGTCGAGGAACCGGACGCTCTGGACATTGTGGGAGAACCGGCCGATACCGTGCTTCTCGCAGAGGGCACAGAGGTAGCTCTCGCCGAGGTGGCCAAAGGGTGTGTGTCCGATGTCATGCCCGAGGGCCGCGGCCTCGATGAGATCTTCGTTGAGGCCGAGGGCCCGGCCGATCGTCCGGGCAATCTTGGATGCGAGCTGGACATGGATGACACGGTGGGTGATATGCTCGTTGTCGAGGAGGTAGAAGACCTGGGTCTTGTCGATGTAGCGGGAGAACGCCCGGGAATGGAGAATCCGGTCGGCATCGCGGAAGAAGGGCGGCCGGATCACGGGCTCCTCGGGGCGGGTGCTGTGACGGCGAAGAGCGCCCTCGTCCCGGCAGGCCCGGGGGGAGAGGAGGGCGTTACGGGCCGTTCTGGTGCCGGCGATGGTGGCGAGGGTGCGATCAGAGAGGTTCACAGGTGAAGTATGTGCCGACCATGCGCATATTGATTCGGGTTCTTTCTATCCCCTGGATGGAGGGCACCAAAACGCTCTGTGGGGTGGTGCCCTCCGCGCCTTCCGTATCGCCGGCCCGGTTCTTTCTTCCTCCCGCAATATTCATCGTCGAAGAGCGCCTCTCCATAGTATCATGACCGTCCCCGACACCCATGCGGCACTTACCGCCGATCCCCTTCCTGTCGCACGGGGGCGTGCTGGCTTCTGCGGGTACGGCGTCACCTGGCCCGGGTGCCGTCTCGTCCGCATCACCTTCAGGAGAAAACCCGATCTCTCTGCAGACGGGGTGGTGCTCCTCAGGGACAGGACGGGAGCGCACCCGGTCGACTCCGTCAGCGACATTGTCGCCGATCAACTCCCCCAACGGGACCGCGACGGCCTCGGGACCGCCATCTCGCGCCTTGCCCGGCGGGCGGGGCCCGAGGGAGTGGACGCCCTTCCCACAGCATCGATCTGCCGCCTCTTCGCCCACCTGGGGATGAGCAACTACGGACTCGTGATCGCCCTTCATGCAGCGGCCGGAAAGCTTCCCGACGGGACGGTCGACCGTCATCGGCTCTTCTCCCTCCTCGTCGCCCATCTCCCCGACGGGGAACCGCGGCCCGACATGCGGTCGATTGATGCGGTGGTGGATCTCACCGGCGGATCGGCGGAGGTCCTCTATGATATCTCCGGGCGGTATATGAAGGGGTGCAAAAAGAGGAGAAGGTAGGTAGGATTCGGGGTGCGCCTGCAGCCTTCCAACAGAATCAGAGAATCATTCAGTTCTCTTTTTTCCCATGCTCGTGCCGGTGATGCAGGTCCGGCACATGGGCATGGTCGTGGGCCAGTTCATTGTGGACATGCCGGTGGGCGTGGTAGCCCCTCGTATCGACGGGCGGGGTGTCAAGGCCGTGGACGTGTCCGGTTTCCTCCAGATGATGGGGGTCATCATGCCGGTGCCGGTGGTCGTGGACCAGTCGTTCGTGCCGGTGCGGGTGGGAATGCGTTTCGGTGATGAGCAGCCACGCCCCGATGATCATCGCGGCGAGGGCTGTGTAGAAGAACGGGCCCGGCATCTCACGGAAGATGATGAACGAGACGATGACCCCGAAGAAGGGGTTCATAGAGAAGAATGCCGCAGACCGAGATGCACCGAGGGAGCGAAGAGCGATCAGGAAACAGATCGTCATAAGCCCGCCAAATCCCATCAGGCCGACACCCATCGCGGCAAGGGCAAGCCCTGCAGTGGGCGGCATCGGCTGACCGAGGAGGACGGCAAGCACCAGCATGATCATCCCCGCCGAGAGGCCCTTTATCGAGACATACCGGACCGGGTCCTTTCCCGAGAAGTGGCGCGAGAGGTTTGTGTCGAGTCCCCAGCAGAAGGTGGCGGCGATCACCCCGAGGGCGCCGAGGGATATCCCAAATGCCCCTTCCGGGTCGTAGGCAAGGAGCACGCAGGCCCCGGTGATGAGGGTAAGAGCCACCCACACCCGCCGGCCGACAGCCTCATGAAAGACCCCCGCGGCAATCAGGGTTGTTGCGACCGCCTCAAAGCCCAGCAGGAGTGAGGCGGTCGTTGCCGGGGTGTGCTGGAGGGAAACCATGAGAACGATGGTTGCGATCACCGCCCCGGTTAGTATTGACCCGGCTACATAGGGGATGTCCGAACGTTCGAACGGCGCCTGGTGCTGGTCGCGCCGGGTAAACCGGCGGGAAAAGGCATAGTAGACGGAGAGCACTATGCCTGACCCGAGGTAGACGAACGCAGAGAGGGTCACCGGGGCAACCGATGTTCCGAGCAGTTTTGCAAATGGAGCGGCGGCTCCGAAGAGCAGCGCCCCGGTCAGCATATAGAGTGTGGCCGTTGTCCGATCACTGATGTGCGGCATACGCATGAAAAAGACAAAAAAATATTCGACCTGCTGCACCATCAATCAGGCAGGTAGGTCTTTTGTGGTATCGCACGACACCGTGCCGGCGATCAGGAGCCATCGTCCTGTCGCCAGCCACCGGGGGCAACCAGCAGTTCGAACCGGGCGCCCTCGCCGGGCGTTCCGGTCTCAGAGATGGAGATGCCGGTGATGTTCAGGACCTCGCGGACCAGGAAGAGACCGAACCCGGTGTTCTTCCCGATGCCCTTTTCAAATATCCGTGACTTTTCCTCTGCGGCAATTCCCCTCCCGTCGTCCAGAATGCTGATCTTCAGGGCCCCGCCTTCCACCGGGACGGCATCGACCTGGATGCGGGAGACCGAACCCCCGTGGCGCAGGGAATTTTCAAAGAGATTATAGAACACCTGCTCGAGCATCGGGTCGGCGAGAATCTCAAAGCCACTTCCCCTGATATCAAAGGTGACCTGATGGTTCATAAGCGCCACCACCGCCTTCGTTGCGGTATCGGCGATATTCTGCCAGAGTGGCTCCTTCTGGCCCATCTTATGGTAGTCGGCCGAGAAGTGCAGCTGGCGCTCGATCTTTATGAGTGCATCCTCCATGTGGGAGAGTGACGGTGCAAGGAGGGCCCCTGCCTTCTCATCCCCTGCGATCTCCTCGCGAATAAGTTCAACGTACATCTGCACGATGGTAAGCTGGTTAATGATGTCGTGGCGGGTCAGACTTCCCAGGAGACTGATGCGTGAGTTTGCCTCAAGGAGGGCCGCTTCAATCCGCTTGCGTTCCCCTAGTTCAGTATCCAGTGCATCCGAGGTGTCCTGGATCTGGCGGATATCCGCCTTGAGCCGGGCGACCATTGCACGGATGGAGGTCTCCAGCCGCTCGAGCTCCTGCCCCTCCGTCTCCCGTATCTGGTGATCGAGGTCGCCCTGGGCGATCGCATCGACATCCTCGGCAATCATGCGGACAGGGCGGGCAATTTTGCGGGATATGAAGTAGGCGACAGACCCGGCGAAGAGGAGGGAGAGGGCGGCGAGCATCCCGTACCTGACGAGAAGGGCGGTTGTCGACACGTTGTACTCGGTGAGCGAATAGGCAATGACCGCAACAACGGCAAGCTCATCGGAGGAGACCGCATAACTGTCGTTTTCGATATAGATGAAACGAATGAGGAG
>JBFFLM010000109.1:0-5399 GCA_041554835.1 Methanogenium sp. | reverse complement strand
TTTCACAACCTTCTTCCCTGCCCCGACGCCGCCCCGAATCAGACACCCCTCACACAAAAAATCCCAGGATGATGCCCCCCGCATAGACCGCCATCGCGACATGGAAGAGCGGCAGCGCCCGCATCCCCGTCTCCGGCGTTCCTCCGCCCCGGAATATGATGACATTTGCCGCCACGAGCAGGAGAAATCCAATGACGAGCGCCGCCTGTGCCACCGGTTCGAGGACTCCTGCAAAGAAGACCGCCATGATGCCGTGCAGGACGGTGCAGACTGCAATCCAGGTGATTGTGCCCCGCGTGCCATACAGCACCGCAATCGTCTGCATCCCCCGTGAGAGGTCGTTTCTGAGGTCGGCAAGATCGTTTGCCGCGAGATGGGCCAGGGCATACGGGTAGAAGAAGAGGAAGTAGAGAAGCGCCGTGCCATCCGGCATCCCGGCGGCGAGGTAGCCGGCGACCGGGAAGTGGGCGAAGTCGGTCCGCCCCCCCAGCTGGGCGACCGGAACCGACTGCGACCGCTTCTTCACCTGGTAGAAGACCTCGACTGCGTAGCTGTAGCCCATGATGAGGAGAACGAAGAGGGAGTGCGGATACGGGAGCGTGAGGATGAGGGCGAGGGCTGCAAGGGCAAGGATGACAAAGAGAATGAGGGCATGCCTGGCCGGGATGAGCCCTTCGGCAATGGGCCTCGTCCCGAAGACCCGCCAGTACCGGGTCATCCGCCTCTCGACGTCCTTCGTGTCATAGACCCGGTCCACGTAGTCGTTGAGGACCATCCCTGCCTCGAAGCCGAAGAGCCCGATCAGTGCGGCGGTGAAAAGATACGTCCACGAAAATCCGCCATAGGCGGCGAAGGCCAGGACCGTACCCGAGCAGAAGAGGAGGGGCCAGGCAAAGGAAAAATGAATCCGCAGGAGATCAGCGTATGCCCGGAATATCCCGCCTTCCATACAGGAAGATACCGATGCCATTTTAGATGACCTTTGCTGTCAGACCTCATTCCCCGGCGATCCTTTATATATCCCGGCGTGCTGAAGAAGGGGATGAGGATAACACCATGACACCGGATACCGACAAGGCACCCCCCGGGCCGCCTCCCGCGGAAACCGCCGGGGGGAAGGACGCGGTCGCCATCATCTATCACTCCGAGACCGGCCACACGCGGGCCATCGCCCGGAAGGCCGCGGCGCTGATCGGGGCGACCCTCATCGAGGTGAAACCGAAATACCCGTACTGCAGGATGGGCAGATTTTTCCGGGGAGGAGAGATGGCGGCCCTCGGGATGAAGGAGGCCACCATCCCTGCAGAGATCGACATCTCCCCCTACTCGCTCATCATCGTGGGAACCCCCGTCTGGTCACAGCACCCGACACCCGTGATCAACCGTGCGGTGACCGTCCTGAAGGGAGCACGGGAGGGGTGCGAGGCCATCGTCTTTGCCACCTGCTTTAGGTATCCCGGCAAGGCCACCACCCCCGTCAAGGAGGCCCTCGGGCGGGCGGGCATCCCGGCCCAAAAGTCCTACGTCTTCCCCAACCGGGCCCCGGTCGCCGACTGCGCCGCAGCGCTTGCCGAGGGCGTCGAAGCCCTGCGCATCGAACGAAAGTCATGAACACCCGGAAACGGCCATGACCTGGAGCATCGCTGACAGCATCCTCGCCGCCCGCTACCTCCGCGACGGCGAGACGACCTTTACCGACGTCTGCCGCAGGGTCGCCACGGCCCTCGGGCGAAACGATGAAGAGACTGCGACTTTCTTTGAGGAGATGCACAGCCTGCGCTTTCTCCCGAACTCTCCCGCCCTGATGAACGCCGGGACCGACCTTGGCCAGCTCGCCGCCTGCTTTACCCTTGCCGTCGGCGACTCCATTCCCGAGATCTTCGACGCCCTGAAATGGGGGGCCCTGATTCACCAGAGCGGCGGCGGGACGGGCTACAACTTCTCCACCATCCGGCCGAAGGCGTCCCCCGTCCGGCTGACGGAAGGGGTCGCCTCCGGCCCGGTCTCCTTCATGCGGATCTTCAACGAGGCGACCGAGGTGATACGTCAGGGCGGGCGGCGCCGGGGGGCAAACATCGGCATCCTCAGTGTCCGCCACCCGGACATCCTCGAGTTCATCCGCTCAAAACAGACAGAGGGCGACCTTGCCAACTTCAACATCTCGGTGATGGCGGACGACGCCTTCATGCAGTGCATCAGGGACGGCCCCACCGGCGAGGTCTGGCTTACCCACCCCTGCACAGGCGTGGAGGTGACCGCAGGCGCCATCTGGGACGCCATCGTGGACGGCATCTGGACCAACGGCGAGCCCGGCATCCTCTTCTACGACGAGATCAACCGCCACAACCCCACCCCGCGGCTGGGAAAAATCGAGGCGACGAATCCCTGCGGGGAACAGCCGCTTCTTCCCTTCGAGAGCTGCATCCTCGGATCAGTCAATCTCGCCCGGTTCGTGAACAACGAAACCATGGATGAAGAAGCGCTCCGGCAGACCGTCGCCATCGCGGTTCGGTTCCTCGACCGGGTGATCGATGTGAACCGCTACCCCATCCCGGCAATCGACGAGGCGACGAAACGAACGAGAAAGATAGGGCTCGGGGTGATGGGGGTGCACGATGCCCTCCTGATGCTCGGCATTCCCTACGATACGGAGGAGGCACGGGTGCTCTGCGGCACCCTTATGGAGATGATCACCGAGACGGCGGTGGAAACCTCCCACACCCTCGCCCGGGAAGACGGCGCCTTTCCTGCCTGGAAGGGGAGTATCTGGGAGCCCCGGACGATGCGAAACGCCGCACTCACCTCCATCGCCCCCACGGGGAGCATCTCCCTTCTTGCGGGGTGTTCCGGCGGTATAGAACCGCTCTACTCCTTTGCCTATACGAGGAAAAAGACCGTAAACGCCGAGTTTGAGATGCTCCATCCCCTCTTCGCCCGGGACCTCGATACGACCGTCCGCGGGCTTATCCCTTCTCCGGACGAGGCGGACCGCCGTATCCGTGAGGTGATCCGCCATGTCCGGGCGACCGGGACGGTGCAGGATCTCGGGTGGCTGCCCGCTCCCTTCCGGCGCCTCTACAAAGGGGCGCTCGACATCGGCTGGGAGGATCACATCCGGATGCAGGCGGCCTTCCAGGAGCATGTACACGCCTCCATCTCAAAGACCGTCAATATGCCCGAACAGGCAACCAGGGAGGAGGTCGCCGACGCCGTCCTCCTCGCATGGGAGTGTCGCCTCAAGGGGGTGACCATTTACCGAACCGGAAGCCGCCGGGAGGTGGTGCTCGCCCTCGGTGAAGAGGAGGAGGAACAGCCGTGGCCGAGTGTCTGCTGCCGCCCGCCGGAGCCGTTACGATAGCATTGGGTGAAGAAGGGGGGAAAGCGCCCCCCCGCAGATGATATAAGAGGGATTTTTTTAGGTGTCGGGGGTGATCATCTTCATCGCCATGCCGGAGGTGGAGATCCCGGTGATCTCGATGGGGATGCCCCACTGCTGGATGGTTGCCACATCCTCACGGATGACCGCGTCAAATTCGACGGTGAGGTTGTTCTCGCTGAACTCCTCCGGGAGGTTGAGCGGCAGATACTGTGTCCCGTCATCGGCGACGATACCGTAGAACCCGCCTTCAAGGTCGATGTACTGTACCGTGCCTGCGCCGCTCACGGTGGGCGGCTCCGGCTCCCCAAGACAGCCGCAGATACAGACCGCGGCCACGGTTGCGATGAGGAGGGCAAGGAGGGATATGCGATATTTGCTCATCTCAAATCACATCAGTAGCATCGGCAAATACCGTCATTAATCTTACCTTGACTTCGACAAAATTCGGAGTCATGAAGAAAACCGCCCCCATAGCTTTCCGGTAGTGTTTTTCGGACGCAATCGCCCCCCCAAGCCTTCTGCTACACGCTGACGTAGAAGATTCCGCGTTCCTCGAACCGCTCCGCAACCAGCCCTTCCGCAGCGAGGGCATCGGTATATTTGCGAACCTCATTCGGGTGGAGGCCGCAAATTTTAGAAAGGTCCTCGACCGTTGAGGGGCGGCGCCGGATGATCAGGAGGATGGATTCCTTGGTGTCCTGCGAGAAGGAGGGGATGTCCGCCCGGGCGGTCGGGCTTCGTACGATCTCTGTTGCCGGGTAGCCGAGCCGATCCCGGAACCGGGTCATCTCCAGCTCGGTCGGGGCACGGACCCACTCGGCGATGCCGGGGCGGTCGAGGCCGTTGAGCTGGACCAGATCCGGGGCAATCCGCCGGACCGCATCTGCAAGAAGGGCAAGCTCCTCATCCGTGTCATTGACGCCGGGTATCACGAAAATTTCGAGCCATACCTCTCCGGGATGCTCCTGTTTCAGCGCCACCAGCCCGTCGATGATCGCAGCCGCGAAGAGCGATGCACAGGGCCGGTCTATCCGTTTGAAGACCCGTTCGGAGGCCGCGTCCAGGGAGGGAATGACCACATGGATGTCTGCGACCTCACGGCGCACCTCCGGATCGGTGAAAAGGCTTCCGTTCGTCAGAAGCGCCATCCGGTATTCGGGATATTTCTGCCGGATGTGACAGGCAATCTCTCCCAGGCCCGTATGGAGCGTCGGCTCCCCGGAGCCTGCGAACGTGATGAAATCGAGATTCGGGCGTGTTTCCAGGTAGCCGTCCAGCTCACGGATGATCGCCGCCGTCGGGAAGTACTCCTTTCGCTCTGCCGTGAGGTCCGTCGTCTTCCCGCATTCGCAGTAGACGCAGTTGTAGCTGCAGGTCTTGAGGGGGACCAGGTCAATTCCCAGGGAGACACCGAGCCGCCGGGAAGGGACCGGACCGAAGAGATACGAAAATCCCATGTCGGATAGACATAGCGGGTGCATCCGCATTAATCTCTCCTATGAGACAAAGCCGAACCACTCGTTCCCGGCATCTGCGAAGAACAGCAGGAATTGTTTAGTCGTTGCCCTTCCGACCGTTTCCTGCCCGGCAGAAGGCAGCAAACGCCGAGCCGATATCCACGGGAGCACTTCCTGAATCCAGGAAGTCCACGAAGAGCCGTATCTGGCGTATTGACTCTTCGGAGAGCTCATGCTCCATCAGGCAGGCGTCCCCGTCCGCAACAGTTTCGGAGACGCCGAGCAGGAGAAACAGGCGTTTGAGTGTGTCGTGCCGGAACTTGATCACTTCTGCAACCGCCCGGCCCTTCTCGGTGAGGGTCACTCCCTCATATTTCCGGTAGTCGACCAGGTGCATGGCATCGAGCTTGCGAAACATCTCCACGACGCTCGAGGGGCTAACACCAAGGTCGCCGGCCACATCCTTCGTCCTGGCATAGCCCTTCTCAAGAATAACGTTCAAAATAGCCTCGAGATAATCTTCCGCCTTCCTGCTGAGGGAATACACAGATCCATATGCACCA
>JBFFLM010000108.1:0-5440 GCA_041554835.1 Methanogenium sp. | reverse complement strand
GGCGGTTGTTCCCTTCGCAGGACGGCGAGAATCACCATCTCCGCCAGGATGAGACATCCCCCGAGAAGGACGCTCAGCACCGCTGCCGGAAGAGCGGTTGAACCGCCGATGGGCAGGGCGATGACATACCATACGTTCAGCAGCATGGCAAGCGTCGCGCTTTTTGACCCGTAGACCAGGGCAAGCCCGCAGAGAAAGGTGATGATGGTGGTTGAGATTACCATCGGCCACAGGCGTACCCCGAAGATGCCTGCCGTGAGGGTGATCAGTCCTCCGAGAAGGGTAACCATTCCGACGAGCCGTACCCGGTCACCTAAGGGCCCGGCAAAATCGACGAATGAGATGAAAAGAGCGCTGACGGCGATGATACCTCCGGTCCGGCCGAAGAGGTCTGCCAGGAGAAAGGCAAGAAAGATGGCGACGACTCCGCGGAGTCCCATACGTACATCGAATCCGTCCCGGTTGATCTGCGTCAGTATCCCTCCACCGATACCGGAATCCCGGAGATCTTTTCATAGATTTTTCGCCTCCTTACGATGCTGCGGAAATCGTAGAGAAAGTGCTCATACGTGTCCCATATGGTTACCCAGTTCATGATGGTGATGAATGCACCGATAATAAGGATGGGGGGCGACTCAAAGGAAAGCCCGTATGCGGTCACGATGTAGATGAATAAAATGGCAATCAGGGCATTTCCGACGGCGATGGAGAGGCTGTAGCGGCCTTCCCGGCGGGAGATACGCTGTTCATGCCTGATGTCATGGATGCGCAAGGCAAAATGCCGCCGGACTGCCTCTGGAATAAGGGAGTACATGTCAGGCGTGATCTCCGCTGCAGGGAGGGAGAGGATCAGACGTACCGGGGTTTTCAATTGGAATTCATCCAGATAGCCCCATAGGATCTCCTCGGCGGGTTGGGCAAGTTCGGTGTCGGGCAGCGGGGCAGGATCGTCCGGGTCGAGCAGCTGCGGTACCCCCTTAAACCTGAACGAGAGGGTGACCCCGTCGCCGTCCTCTTTTCTGCGTACTGCGACAGCTCTCATGGAATACCGGATGAGATGATGATCCTGTCGGATATATAATCCTCTCCTCCCGGAGAGCGGCATCCCACCCGTAGATGGGGGCTTTCGCATGGTGAGAAATATCGATGGAAAGCTGCGTACCTGGTGACTGACACGAGTACCCCGGGGGCAGGGATTTTCATCCATTGATTGGAATTGCCATGGCGGTGATGGTGGTGCCGAATGGGTCCGGCTTCATCGTCCAGGATCCCGGAAGTTCTCATGGTGGAAGGCAAGGCATCATTTGGTACGGCCTGATTCTTCGTCTCTGTGATGCGTATCCGTTACGTCTTTGTGTCCGAACCTGCCTGCCTGGGCGATTATTTCGTTAAGATCCTTTCCCAGCCTGGCCGGAAGCTCAAGCACCGCCTCATATTCCGGTGAATTTTCTCCAAATGTCTCTGCATGCCGGGCATACCGGATAATACCCGGATTCGTAGATATTCCATGGGCAAAGACACTCAGGGTGACGGTCGCAATGACCGCAAGAGTGATGGTCTCCATCCCCGGATAGCCCTCTATCTCTTCCATGACGGTAAACAGGAGGACGATGGAGGCGAGCCCACGCGGGCCGAACCATCCCAGGAAGAGGACGGTGTTTCTTTTAAGTCCGGTCCCCATCATGGCGATGGCAACCGGCAGCAGCCGGATAATGGTAAGACTCAGTACCGCATAGGCAGCCACCCTCATGCTAAAGTTTTCAATCAGCAGATAGGACCCGACGCCGAGAGTAAAGAATACCAGGTGTCCAAGGATTCTCCCCTGTGCGGTGGTAAAATCAACGAGCGACATGATGAGGCGCTCATAGCGGGTTCCGATAGCCATTCCGGCAATAAATGCGGCGATAAATCCCGAAGAACCCAGCAGGTCTGCAATCATCCATGCAATGATGGCGACTGCCATCAGGGCAATCCAGGTATAGGTGCCTTCCATCCACTTCTCCTCTTCAGCCCGATTGATGAGCCACCCTCCCGCGAGCCCGACGAATACTCCCACGATCACCGCAAGGATGATCTGGGCTGCCGAAGTGATGATCCAATAGCCGGTGGAATGCGCCTGTGCCCCGAGAACGGTAATGGCGACGAGGACGGTGAGGACAGGGATCACCGCCCCGTCATTGAGCCCCGCCTCCACATTCAGTGCCTGCCTGATTCGCCGGGGGACGTTCTTATTGGAGACGATCGCCTCGCCAAGCGCCGCATCCGTAGGGGCAAGAAGGGTGGCAAGAATACCGGCACCCACAATGGTGAGACCCGGAAATATCCCTATTGCAGCAATGAGGCCTGCAAGAATGGTCAGGGGAAGCCCGATACCGAGCAGCCTCGGTGGAAGGGTGCCGCTCTCTTTCAATCCTTTCAGCCCGATACGTGACGCGTCCGAGAAGAGGGTAAAAACCAGGGCAATCTCGGCGATGAGGAGGATGACGCTGCTCTCCGCCTCAAAGGTGATGATATCCATTCCGGCCGGGCCCAGCAGGAGACCCGCAGTGAGAAACACCATGGGTGCGGTGATCACCGTTTTCTCTATTCGCCGGGATATGAGGCTGAAGACAAAGAGAATCGCCGTAAAAAGAGCAAAAAAAATTGTTATTTCTTCTATCATCCGGACATGCCCTCCAGGGTGGCATCATTTCATCACCGGCAGGTTGTTCCTGAATACCACCGTCAGATGGTGTGGTAAGATGTGTTCTGGGTGATAATGGTAAGGGGGGACGTTCTGCCTTATAACCATTTTTAGCGGGAGGGTCACCCTGTTTCAAGGAGGGCGGGGCAGTGATCCAGTCGTTGGGACCTAAGTACCTGGAATCATCTGAATGGTGAAGATCGTTGAATGGTGGCTGTTCGGCAAAAAGGAAGGGATGTATGCCTGCCTTAAAACCCCCAAGAGCCGGATTTTTTGTATTGCCCACCGAACAATTCTTGACGATGAACCGTCCAGCAAAAGGTGACAGGGTGGAGATGAGGTCTTTTTGCCGGGACGTGCCGGATGATAAGAGATTATTGTTTCTGGTTGATTGCCGAGAGCCTGATGTCACAATCACTGACGCATCCGTGATCGGCAATGACCGCCCGGACTTCCTTGAAGATCCGTTCAAGAAGGATCTCTGCGTCGCACTGCTGGTCGGTTGTAAGCTCGATAAAACCGGAGAATTCTGCGTTGAACGTCTTCATGGCTGTTGCCCTCATGAAGATGTTGCACACGTACATGCATGAAAGCGACGGAGCTGACAGAAATGCCGGACAGGGGACGGCCCAGCCCGATACTCTTTTTCATATTCGTGTTTTCACCGGGGCGACGGGTCGTACGTTCGCCGGCATCGGAGCAATGCCCCGGCATGAAAGAAGAGGGAAAAAAATCCTTCTTGTTTGTGCCTCTCCGGTTATTTCAACGCTTCTTTCAGCGACGCCCGTGCGAGCAGACGGGTGGAATCGAGCACCGGGAGCGGGCAGTCGTCGGGGTCGACGAGGAGCGGGATCTCGGTGCACCCGAGGACGACGGCATCGCACCCGCTCTCTTTGAGCTTTGCGATCACTTCGTTGAAGTAGAGCCGTGACTCCTCCGTGAAGATACCATTGACCAGCTGGGTGAAGATGATCGTATCGATGCGTTCCCGGTCGTCCTCGTCCGGGACTTCGCAGGCGATGCCCAGCTCAGCGAGCCTCCGGGGATACACCGGGCCGGTCATCAGGTACTTCGTCCCGGTGATCCCGAGTTTGGTGTAACCCTGCAGTTTCGCCTCATGGCCGACGGCGTCGGCAATATGAATCCACGGGACGGGGGACGTCGCCGCGACCTTGTCGAATGCCTCGTGGATGGTGTTGTCCGGGCAGATGAGAAGCTCGGCGCCGATGGCGACCAGTTTCTCCGCGGTGCCCCGCATCAGTCCCGCGACCCCCTCCCAGTCGCCAGCCCGGATATGGGGCATATACTCGCCCAGCGGGTAGGTGTGCATCGATACCTCGGGATGCATGTGCTCTCCCATCTGTGCCGGGGCTTCGCCGCAGAGGGTGCGGTAACAGAGTGCCGCCCCTTCGGCGCTGCACGCAACGATTCCGACATGCTTTGGCATAGTGGTCCCCTGTTGGAGATGAGATGGCTTCATTGTTTTGAGCAGGTGCCGGAGGCAGCACGGGACAGAAACATTGATGCCCCCCTTCGTGAACAGTGATCCACGGTCCGTGCATGCCATGAACACCTCCTCTCCTCCAGACCCCGCCCAGGCGGACCCGCCGCTCCTCGAATACGATGGCGTCACCGTGATGGTGGGCAGCAAGAAGGTCCTCGATTCCCTCTCGGTCACCATCCGCGAAGGTGAACACATCGCAATCCTCGGGCCCAACGGTGCGGGGAAGTCCTCGTTTATCAGGACCATCACCCGCGAATACTACCCCGTCCTGCGGGAGGGCGGGGTGACGTTTCGCATCTGGGGAGAGGACGTGTGGCGTGTCGCCGATCTCCGGTCTCTCCTTGGCATCGTCTCCGGCGACCTCCAGTACCGTTTCGCCCTCGACATTACCGGCAGGGAGGCCGTCCTCTCGGGGTTCTTTGCCTCCATCGGCCTCTTCACCTACACCGTAACGCCAGCAATGGAAGAGAAGGCGGATGAGATCCTCCGGTTCCTGGAGATCGAACACCTGCGGGACCGGCCGATGACGGAGATGTCCACCGGGGAGGCCAGGCGGGTGCTCATCGGCAGGGCGCTCGTGCACGACCCGAAGGCGCTCCTCCTTGACGAACCGACGACGAGCCTCGACCTCCACGCCCTCCACACCTTCCGGGCGACGCTGCGAAAGATTGCGCATTCGGGGACGGGCATCATCATGGTCACCCACAACCTCCACGACATCATCCCGGAGATATCCCGGGTCATCCTGATGAAGGACGGCCGGTTCGTCGCCGACGGGCCCAAAGAGGACGTCCTCACCGATGAGCAGATCGGCGGGGTCTTCGAGGTGCCGGTGCACATCCGAAAAGAGGAGGGGTGGTATTATGCGACCGGGTACTAACCGGGGCAGAGAAGATGCCGGACTCTGCAATGCAGGATATGAAGGAGAGGGGCGTCCCGGGTGCACATGAAGGTTAGTGAGGGTGACACCGGCGGATCTGATTTTCCCCTGAAAATGGAGCATCTTCTCATGCCCGGATCTGCGCTGCAATGCCCGGAGTAGTTCCGTGGGGGTACTGGCCCCACGCTCGCTTACTATTCCCCCGCCCAGGAACCGATAATGATCGTTCCACCCTCACGTAGTTCTGACCCTGGTATTCGTCACTCCGGGACCCTGAGGAAGGTATATCCTTTTTCTCACTATCCTTTATCATAAGGAATCACTGATCGCCGATGCTCGATATGGCAATAGTCTTTGGGACACTCGTCCTTGC
>JBFFLM010000107.1:0-5447 GCA_041554835.1 Methanogenium sp. | reverse complement strand
GTTCCCGGGGGTTCATTCATGCGGTCAAATGAACAGATGTCGAACTTCATCTCCTCCGCGACTGCAATCACTTCACCTGAGTACCGGATATTTGCGGCACAGCGTATGGCAGGATCGTGCCGCAGGGCGGTAAGAACGATGCGTGCGACATGATCGCCTGCACCAAATGCGATGGCGCCGACAGGATGCGGCCTTCCTTTCAGCCGGACAATCCGTCCTTCCACGCCTGCCACATCGCCTGGGTCCGTGGCGTTGGGAAGGGCGAAGACAATATTCATGCCCACCTCGGGGACCAGTGAACCACCCATCGACGAACATATTGTCCTGACGGCATTCTCCAGGTCATGGAGAACGGCCGCCCTCTCTTCCGCACTCATGATACCTCCACCTATGCACCTTCTGGTCTAAAAAACTCCCGGGGCTAAGAGAGGGAATGGATAGTAATTTAGCCACCGGACTGCATAACAATGCTCATGAATGTGGCAGCATACGATATTGCAACAGCCATAGTGAGTGTCATCATTTTCATTGTCGCGGTCCTGACCCTCCCCGCAGTCATGCCGGCGGCGTATGGATATCTCGCAGCAATAGTGATATTTATCGCCTGCATGGGTGCAGGCGGATACTTTATTGGCCAGCAGATTCACTGATTTCCTTTTTCTTGCCTTTCTTTTTCCGCTTATAGTAACTGAGCGGATGCGAAATTTCTTTGCAGACGCTGTCCCGGTTCACACACAGACCGTAGGTTTTCATGGTCTGGCACCCGGGCGGGGTGTACTCCGTGCCCCCCCTCCCGGAGATGTGTTCGACCTGGTACATCGTCCGGCCAATGTCAAAATCCGGCGCCCGGGCAAACACTTCCACGATCTGTGGTTCCTGCAGGCCGATGGTGTGGAGAAATGCGGTAAGGGAAAAACGGGCGGTATGCGGGATATTTGTTCCTTCGGCAACCGCACGGATAATCGCCTCCATACAGGGCGGATAGGACCCTTCATCGACCTCCCCGTACTGTTCCAGGATCTTTTCCTGGTAGGCAACAGAAACGGCGTCTGCATAGGGACGAAGGCGCATGGCAATCGGCCCGGGGATCTCAAGGGGGAGCTGGGAACGAATGACGACACGAATGCGCTCCCGCAGCAGCTCATCATATTCTTCAGCAGAAATCTGCACCATCCCGTGCCGGACGTCCCGGTTCACCAGGCGCCATTTCGGATCCTTCATCGTTGCGACAAGCCCGACATAGAACACCACCCCCATCTCCTCGGCATCAACATCAAGGCCGAACGAATGGGCAACATATGCTTTTTTTGCCGGCGCCTCGGTCTGGAGGAAATGGTATGCCCGTTCTGCCTCGTAGCGTGCAAGGCGGTCCATGATCATCCGATCGTTCAGGCATGAAACGATCATCCGCGCAACGGCGTAGCTCAGTATTTCATCATCAACCGATTCAATGTCCGGCCGGAGTCCAAAATCAGTAAACCCAAGGGAATCCCTTACCCTCTGAGTGGCATTCTCTTTTATCCTGACCCCCACTCCCGACTGCGCACGTATGAGCGAGTCGAGCGGGACGTCCATCCGTGAGACAAATGCCTTTGTTTCCTTTAAAAAAGGGTATTTAGCAAGGTCCTTTTTATCTAATCTGTTTTCTGATACTTGCATCAGTCCGCCTCGATGCGGGGCGCAAGGAGGAATTCAACACGGCCATTGTCATCAGCGATACCGAACCTGAATTTTACCGGATGGTCAACGCCGATCTGGACTTCTACTTCATCCGCGCGACCCATGACACGGCCCATGTCCTTGAGGTAATCCAGAGAGAACAGCGAGCGTGCCTCTGCAGGGATGAGATCTATAAGTTCGTCCTTGCCGAGTTCAAGCCGGATGTGGTCGCTATCGCCTTCCGCCTCCATATAAAATGAATTGGCAGCAGGATCAACACCTAGTGCGATTTTGTCAGAGACCACAGCTGCGGCTTTGATGGCATCATTCAGGGCAGCACCCGAGATCTTGATCTTCGCAGGAAGTTCTATCGACGGCATGTTGGGTTCTTTGCGGATAGTATTGACGTCAAGAAGGGTAAGCGAATACTTGTATCCCGAAAAGATCATCTCCATTTTGTGGCCGTCATCAGGAAGATCCAGCGAAAGGACATCTCCTTTTCCCATCATTCCGACGATATTTTTCATCTTGGTGATGTCAATGCCCAGTTCACCAGCCGTTGCAAGGAAGGAGGAAAAGGCCTCCTGATCAAGCTCAAGCGAGATCATTGCAACGTTTGCGGTATCCACCGCCCTGGTGCGGATTCCCTGTTCACTGATATTCAGTCTGCATTCGGTCACCATTGCCGCAATAACCTCAATGGTCTCCCTGAATGTGTCGGTATCAATTGTTGCCTTTAACATCATTACCCCTTTACAAACTCTCTTATAAATTATACAAGCATATTTTTTAATAATATGTGGTTTTTGCCCGGACCACCTTCCGGGCAGGGGAATATCTTAATGGGTTCACAGTGGGGAGCAGACAAATATTACAAAAAATCGGTATCCGAGGGGTATCGTTCACGTGCAGCGTACAAGCTCAGAGACATACAGAACAGGTTCAATATCATCAGAAATGATGACAATGTCATTGATCTCGGCGCGGCACCGGGAAGCTGGATGCAGGTACTTCGTGAGCTCACCGAAGGGGAAATCATCGGCATCGATCTCAACCCGATAGCATCGATAGAAGGGACACGCACAATCACGGGAGACTTTACCACGGATGTGGTCCAGGAGAAGGTGCGTGCAATGCTCCACGAGGTTAATGTCGTCGTCTGTGACGCGTCACCCAAACTCTCCGGACAGAAGAGCTACGATCAGGCACGGGCGGTTGCACTTTCAGAAGAGGCACTCCTTTTTGCCATAAAGGTTCTGAAACCCGGCGGGAATTTTGCCGTTAAATCCTTCCAGGGAGAGATGTTCAATGAACTTCTTGAGCTTGCCCGTGAGAATTTTTACTCGGTAAAGGTCTATCGCTCCCGTGCCGCACGCAGGGGAAGTTCGGAAGCGTACATCATTGCAAAAAATTTTAAGGGGACTATACATGTTGCTTGAAGATACCTATGGCCGCAAAGTAACCAATCTCAGGATCAGCCTCACTCCACGGTGCAATCTCCGGTGTTTTTACTGCCACTCGGAAGGCGAATGCAACCCGGACAACGAGATGTCCCTCGAAGAGATCGATCAGATCCTCAGGACCGCCCGCCATTTCGATATGAAATCGGTAAAACTTACGGGCGGAGAACCCCTGATGAGAAAGGATCTCTGTGAGATCGTCTCCCGGGTCCCGGAGGAGATGGAGGCCTCACTTACGACCAACGGCACACTCCTTGCCGGACAGGCAGAGGCGCTCAAAGAGGCGGGCCTCTCACGGGTGAACATCAGTCTTGACAGCCTGCGCCGGGAGAGGTACAAGGAGATTGCAGGGCGTGACCTCCTCTCCCATGTACTGTCCGGGATCGATGCGGCCATCGAGAGCGGACTGACCCCGGTCAAACTCAACGTCGTGATCCTTGGCGGCGTGAATGACGATGAGATCAATGATTTCATCGACTATGCAAAAGACCGCGATCACCTCATCCTCCAGTTTATCGAGCTCATGGAGGATTTCAGGGACTGTCCGTACCATATGGACCTGCGCCCGATGGAAGAGGAACTCTCCCGGACCTCGAAGACGATCATCACCCGGCGGATGCATCACCGGAAGAAATACTGTCTCGACGGTGCGGAGATCGAGATTGTCAGGCCCCAGCACAACACGGAATTCTGCGCCCACTGCAACCGCCTGAGAGTGACCTCCGACGGAAAACTCAAACCGTGTCTCCTGAGAAATGACAACCACCTGGATGTACGGGGCAAAAGCGACGAGGAGATGCGTGAGCTGTTTGAAGAAGCAGTCCTTCGCCGCCGGCCGTTTTACTCCTGAATTCCGGCACCTATCTTTTAAATCAGAATCGATTTTTTTGTAATTTCCAAACCATTATTGTACTGTATGAAGCACTTACACTGTATATGATGGAAAAAAACGAATATGCTCCTGCATTGGAAAAACTCTATAACAAGTCGCTGATGCTGGAAACACCTTCCGAATTTCATCCGATTCTGCGTTTTTATTTCCTCGACACCCTTGCACACATCGATTATACCATCTGCATCCTGTCGTTCAACATCCTCTCACCCCGCAACATGATGAATATGGAATACATGCGGTGGAGAATTGACCAGGAAAAACTGGACGACAGGGAGATCTTCCCCGGATTTGTCAACTGGCTGAAAATCGAGCATCCCGAGAATTTCGATAAACTTCCGAGCATCTGGAAGGAGATCTATGATACCGCCACCGAGCCGGAGTACCGCTCATTCAGGATTGCCATGCAGCGGGTCGAAAGGCAACCGCTCCCGCCGCAGTTCTTCCTGAAGATCGTTGATGAAATGTTCGACAAAAACTTCCTGAAGAGCCTGTACAGGGATGCATCCCTTGGTACACTCATAGAGACGTACCGCACCACCCTCAAGTGATCCATGGATCCGGCACAGATCTGTTCGGACCTGGTTAAAATCCGGTCGGAAAATCCACCCGGTGACACCACCGATGCAGCCGAGTACGTCAGGGAGCTCCTGGACCGCCTGGGTCTTCCGGTAGAGATGGTGAACGGCCCGGACGGACACTGGAATGTGCTTGCCGGGGACCGGACACAACCCCTCCTCCTCTCGGGACATCTCGATGTTGTTCCTGCACAGGAAGACCACTGGACTTATCCGCCGTTTTCCGGGTTGAATGACGGCGAATGGATCTGGGGACGCGGCACCACCGACATGAAAGGCGGGTGTGCCGCCATGATTGCTGCAGCAGCGAGGCAGATCGATGCGGGAAAGGAATGCCCGGCCCATTTTGCCTTTGTCTGCGATGAGGAAACCGGCGGAAAACACGGGATACGTCTTCTGCTCCGGAAACACCTTCTTTCTCCCTGTGACTGCGTGATCGCCGAGCCGACCCCCCACCTCAGCCCTTCGGTCGGACAGAAAGGACTTCTCCGGCTCGATATGTCGTTCAAAGGCATTCCAGGACATGGCTCTCTTTACCCGTATGAGGGGAAAAGCGCCGTGGAAGGGGCGGCTGAACTCATTGTCTGGCTCAAAGAACTGAACAGAAGGGAATATCCGGTCAATGAAGAACTCAGGATACTGATTGAGAATACCACAGAGGCCCTGAGCACCCTGTTTTCCCTCCCGGATGCGGCCAAAGTCCTCAGGAGAATCAACTACAACCCGGGAACCATCCACGGCGGGAACGGGGTAAACGTGATTGCAGAGGAGTGCACCCTCCAGCTCGACCTGCGCCTGCCATGGGGCATCAGTCCGGAAACAATCACTCAGGAAATCGAAGAACAGGCGGGGGATGCC
>JBFFLM010000106.1:0-5482 GCA_041554835.1 Methanogenium sp. | reverse complement strand
CGTCCCTGCTGAGACACAGAGTCCAGTGCCGTGTGCCGGTGCCCTTGCCGGGTGCGTTGCGGGATTGTATCTCTGTCTCCGGGGGAGAGGCAGGGCATGAAGGCGCAGTACATTGTCTCCCTCTCCTTCTGCCTTCTCCTTCTCCTCGGTATACCAGCAACCGCAGCGGCGGAGGCCACGCCTCTCTGGACGCACACCATCGGGGGAACGGGCGTCAGTGCGGTTGCCGTCGCCGGTGACGGCTCAGCGGTCTGTGCAGCGGGCGAGGACGGGCTGATCTGCCTTTCCCCGGAGGGAACGGTGCAGTGGAGCTCCCCCCTGCGGATGTTCGATGTAGACCTCCCGGATGACGGGAGCGTCGTCGTCGCCGGGGGTTTTGATATTCAGATATATTCGGCAAACGGCACACAGACAGGTGGCAAAAAAACCTTCAATGCAATCAGAAGCGTTGCGGTGTCACCGGACGGCACGTCGTACGTCGCATCGACCGACGGCTCGACCATCGTCGAAGGAATGATCGCCGGAAATGGCACGACCGAGACGGATACGGGAGAGGACTACCTGGCCGTCTCTCTCATTCCCGGGACGGATTATATCGCAGCAGGGACGGAGAGCGGGTCGGTGCTTGTCACCTCCGCAGGTGCAGAGACCGTCTTCTGGGAGTACCGGGCATCGCAGAAACCGGTCAGCGACATCGCCGCCGCAGAAGGGGCCAGGACGATCGTGTCGTGCACAGGAGACGGGATGATCACCGTCCTCTCGCGGAGCGGCCTTCTCCTCTGGTCCTTGGCCGTTGACCGGCCCGAAGGGGTCACGGTGAGCCGGAACGGGGACCTCATCGGCGTCTGCGATTCGGAAGGATTTGCCCTGTATGACCGGTCGGGAACGAAAATGGCTGCTGTACCGACGGCGGCCGGGTGCACGGCGATTGCGCTGAACCTTGATGGGACGCGGGTTGCCGTGACGACCTCTGATGATGTCACGTACTATTCCCTTGATGGTGTAGGCAAAACGGCGGCTGTGGCTACGGTACTGCCGACATCAAAGGTCTCCGGCGCCGGTGCAGGACAGGTGCCCGCGGCCTCGGCAACCGCGACTGCCCTCCCGGCAGCATTGCCGGATACCCCCACACCAACCCAGGCGGCCCCTGCGGCCCTTGTCGCGGTGGCGGGACTGGTGGGCACGATCTCCCTTCTTCGCAGAAAATAGAGAAAGGGGACGATATCCGCCCCCCTATTGTTCTTTCTGTTTCTATTCTATCATCCGTACGATCGATTCGAAGGCGCCCACGTACGACTCAGGATTCGGTTTGATGATCGTCACCGGGATGTCCACGATCCGTTCCACGAGGGTGGAGAGGATGGGAGCGCATATGATCCCCGCGGCACCGTCCTTCTCCGCCCGGACTGCGGCGATGATGCACTCCTCCATCGTATTGGCCGTATAGCCGCGAATACGGAAGGTCCTGCCGCCCGCGGTTTCACTCGTCCCCTGAAGCTCGTCAAGGAGGAACTTCACCCCGATGACTGCGACAAAGTCCCGTTCCCGCGGATCGAGGGCATCGGCGATCGCCCTCACGGTCGAAAAGCGGGGGTCGCGTTCGCCGGAGGTGATCTTGTAGAGGGTCGCCGCCGGGATCCCCGCACGGTCGGCAAGCTCCTTGATGGTCATATCCTTGCGTTCGAGTTCCTCTTCGAGTGCGGTCCTGAAATCGGTGGTGAAGACCCGGTGGGAGAACATATGGAGTACTTTTAGGGATATTGTCATATCATATTATCCTTAGGGGGTAAAAATAACCCGTTAATCCGGACAGAACGATTGTTTTTTGACGTATCAGGGATACTGCTGGTGCATGCAGAATCCGATACCCTGTCTTTTGGGTGGTGTCCGGGAGACATGCGAGGAAACCTATGAAGTGCGAAGCCCGTATGACGGGGCGGTGGTCGCGACCGTCTGCCGACCGGGTCGCCGGGAATGCGGAGAGGCCCTTGCCCGTGCTGCCGGTGCATGCGGGGAGATGGCGGACCTTCCGGCCTATCGGCGTGCGGCAATCCTTTTCCGTCTTGCAGATGCCATCTCCGGCCGCAGCGAAGAGCTTTCCCGCCTCCTCGTGAGCGAGGTGGGAAAACCGCTCAAATACGCCGAAGCGGAGGTTATGCGTGCGGCGGCGACGATCGCCCTTTCGGCGGAGGAGGCGACCCGTCTCGAAGGTGACATCCTCCCTCTCGACCGTGATATGGCGGCGGACGGTAGGACCGGGTTTCTGACGAGGGTGCCTGCAGGCGTGGTCCTCGGGATCACCCCCTTCAACTTCCCCCTCAACCTTGCCTGCCACAAACTGGGCCCTGCCATCGCCGCCGGGTGCCCGATTATCCTGAAGCCGTCCACCGCAACACCGGTCGCCACCCTCCTCCTTGGGGAGATGGCCCTTGATGCGGGTGTTCCTCCGGCGGCGCTCTCGGTCCTCCCCTGCACCGCTGCAGATGCGGAGTGGATGGCTGCCGATCCCAGGGTCGCAGTTCTCTCGTTTACCGGCAGCCCGGAGGTGGGGTGGCACCTGAAGGCAGCCACCGCCGCACGGCACGTGTCCCTCGAGCTGGGGGGCAATGCCGCCGTCATCGTTCACAGCGACGCTCCACTGGAGTATGCCGCAGAGCGGATCGTCCAGGGGGGATTTTCCAACAGCGGCCAGGTCTGCATCTCCACCCAGCGGGTGCTCGTCCACCGCCCGGTCTATGATCATCTCTCCGATATGGTCACCCGCCGGGTGGCGTCCCTTGTCACCGGTAACCCGGCGGACCCGGCGACCGATGTCGGCCCCCTCATCTCGGAGTGGGCCGCGGAAACGGCGGAGAAGAAGATCATGGACGCCGTGGCGTCCGGCGCCGAACTCTGTTGCGGGGGGACCAGGGACGGACGGATGGTTGCCCCCACGGTCCTCGGGATGGCACCTGCGGATGCCACCGTCAGCGCCACCGAGCTCTTTGCGCCGGCGGTGATCCTGACCCCCTACGAGACGTGGGACGATGCGCTTGCGATGGCGGCGGACACGCCGTATGGTCTTCAGGCAGGCATCTTTACGAACGACCTGGGGCGTATCATGGAGGCGGTCCGCTGCATCCCCGTCGGGGGTCTGATGGTCGGCGATATCCCGACCTTCCGGACCGATGCGATGCCGTACGGCGGCATCCGCCTCTCCGGGCTGGGGCGCGAAGGGCCCCGGTATGCCATCAGGGAGATGACCGAGGAGAAACTCGTCGTCCTCAACCGTCACGGGATTATCGGCTGAAGCGGAGGAGGATAGGTTTATCTGCCGGGCGGCGGGATACCTCTCCATGATATCCCGGTACAGGGGGTGCATGCTGGGGGCTGCCGTGGGCGACGCCCTCGGAATGCCGGGGGAGACCATGCCTCCCCGTCCCGACAGGGCGACGGCGGAGTACCGGGCGGCACACCGGCATCATCCGAATGCCGGGCTTCCTCCGGGCAGCTACACGGACGACACCCAGCTGATGCTCCTTGCGGGAGAGCTCCTTGCCGGGGGGGACTTCACCCCCGAACGCTATCTCCGTCGGCTGAGCGATCTTGTGGACGGTGAGGGCCTTCGGTTCCCCGATGGTCCCGTCCTGACCGCCTCCCGAAGGTTCGCGGCAGACGGGCCCGGGAGAACGGGGGTGGCGTCGCCCGGTGCGGGGTGCATGCCGCTTGCGGTGCCCTTTGCCCTGGCCATTGCCGAACCGGACCGTCTGTACAATGACCTCATGGCGGCCTGCGCCGTGACCCATACTCATATCGCAGCCCAGGCGGCAACCGTCTCGTTTGCGATGCTTCTTCGGGCGACCCTTGCAGGAGATGCTGACCCGGTTCATGTGGCAGAGCTCTGTGCCCGGTCGATGGACCCGCTGCTCTCCTCCCGCATCGCCGCCGCATGTGACCTCTCACGGGAGGGTTTCTCACTGGAGGCGGTCCTTCCGGTCATCGGAAACGACATCTCGGTGTATCAGACGCTGCCGATGACGCTCTACCTGATCTCCCGGTTCGGAAACTCCGACGCCCTTCTTCCCGTTGCGGCTCACATCGGAGGCAACAGCGACACCATCGCCTTCCTCTGCGGAGCCTGGCTCGGGGCACGGTGGGGGACGGGGGCATTCTCCCCCGCCCTTCTCAATGATCTTGAGGACAATGCGAGGATAGCGGCGGTTGCGGAGAGCCTCCGGAAGGTCGCGGCGGGGAAGGATTAACTCGTTTTAAACATACCTTTGATCATGGAGATTGCAATCATCGGCGCATCCGGTTTTACCGGCGGGGAGCTCGTCCGCCTCTGCGCCGGACATTCATCTGCGGAGGTGACGTGTGCGACCTCGCGAAAGCTGGAAGGGACCGACGTTGCGCTCACCCATCCCCATCTTCGGGGCTTTAGCGACCTGCGGTACACGAACCCCGAAGTAGGGGACATCGAGGCAGACGTCGCATTTCTGGCGGTGCCGCACACAGCGGCGATGCAGTATGCAGGCGGGCTTCTCGAACGGGGCATAAAAGTGGTCGACCTCTCGGCCGATTACCGTCTCCCGAAGGACGTCTTCGAGAGCGTCTACGGGGTCGCCCATACCCATTACTTCGAGGCCCCGTACGGCCTGCCCGAGCTGCACCGTGATCAGATCAAGGGTGCCGAATTCGTCTCGAATCCCGGCTGTTTCCCCACCGGGGCGACCCTTGCGGCGGCACCGCTGGCGTCGAGGGCGACGACCATCATCTACGACTCGAAGACCGGGGTCTCCGGTGCCGGGGTCAACCCGTCGGCGGTCAACCATTTCTGCCATGTGCATGACAACCTGACGGCATACAAATGGACCTCCCACCGGCACCTTGCCGAGATGAAGATGGAGGCATCACGGCTCGGGTCTGCCGCATCCGTCCATTTTACTCCCCACCTCCTCCCGGTGAACAGGGGCATCCTTACCACGGCACATATATTACTTGACGACCCGATAACACAGGAAGAGGCAGAGACGCTCTACCGGGAGTTTTACGCAGGAGAGCACTTCATTCGTCTCCAGCCCCCCTCCCTTGCCGGTGTCCGCGGAAGCAACTTCTGCGACATAGCAGTCGAGGTCGAGGCCGGTGGCCGCCGCGTCGTTGCCGTCTCAGCCATCGACAACCTGGTGAAGGGAGCGTCCGGCCAGGCAATCCAGAATATGAATATCATCTGCGGCATTCCGGAGACGGAAGGGTTGGGGGTCGTACCGCTCCTCCCGTAAGGGCCGTGCCGCAGCAGAGGTGTATGTGATGAAAGTCAGTGAAGTGATGACCCGAAATCCGATCACGGTCGCCCCGGACACCCCGGTCGCCGAGGTCTCGCGTACGATGAAGAAGAACCGTATCGGCGGCCTGCCGGTCGTGGAAGGGGACAACCTCGTGGGGATAGTGACCGAGACGGATATCCTCACGCTCCTGAACCCGCCGGAGATCAGCGATGATCTCT
>JBFFLM010000105.1:0-5531 GCA_041554835.1 Methanogenium sp. | reverse complement strand
TACGCGCCGTACCTTATGTTTCACCATAATGTCGACAACATCCCCTACCGTTCTGTCGGCATCGGCGGTGATGAGCGGCGTACTCATCACTTCACTCACCAGGACTTCTCCCGGCTTTCTGTCTTTCGCGACGACCTTGCAGTTGATATCCTGTTCGGTGATAATACCTGCCGGCTTGCTGTTATGGAGGACGATGCAGCTTCCAACCTCCTCCTGACACATTTTCTGGGCTGCCAGCGCAACGGTCGTATCGACAGAGATGGTCGCAGGCTTGAACTTCATTACTTCCTTTATAGGAATACGTGTCTCAAAACGCATTGCGTTCACATTGTTGTCGCTCACACAGATCACCAAATATCCATCAATTTCAGGGGAAATCGAGATCGTTTGGATACAAATGGGGTATTATGCAGAGCATCTATAAAAGAATACTGAAGGTGCACCCGGCCGCGTAAATCCGTAAAAATTGGATTATAAAGGTATATTAGATAGGAATGAAATATCACTATTCGCGATACATCTTTCTTTCAGGAGGAGTTCATGAATCTCTTTATACGGACGAAAAAACGACTATCCAGATTTTTAAGCGCATTTCTGAAGAAGCGCCAGTCAAGAATCGGCATATACGGACCGCCGAACGCAGGCAAGACCACGCTTTCCAACCGCATTGTGCGAGACTGGACGGGAGATGCCCTCGGCCCGGTCAGCGAAATCCCGCACGAAACGCGACGTGCACGCAGGAAGGAAGGGATTACCATTTCCAACCAGAACGGAAGTTCACTGACCATCGATATCGTGGATACGCCGGGCGTGACGACAAAGATCGACTACCAGGAATTTGTTGAGTATGGTATCGAAAAGGACGAGGCCATTAAGCGTGCCCGGGAAGCAACGGAAGGAGTGGCCGAGGCAATGCACTGGCTCAGGGAGGATATCGACGGCGTCATTTACATGCTCGATGCAACGCTCGACCCCTTCACCCAGGTCAATATCATGCTGGTAGGAATTATCGAGAGCAGAAATTTGCCGGTCCTTATCGTCGCAAACAAGATCGATCTTCCCGATGCAGCACCCCAGCGCATCAAAAAGGCCTTCCCGCAGCACCCGGTAATCTCGATTTCCGGTCTCGAAGGGGACAATATCGAAGAACTCTACGAGCAGATGCTCGAGGTCTTTGGGTGAGACAATGATTCAGGGAGTTCAAATAGACTTGATTTCGGCAGAAAGGCTGGACAGGATGACCTCGATGGAGAAGATACGGCTCATCCTCGATGATGTCATGGAGGGTAACATCGTTGTCCTGGAAAAAGGCCTCTCCCCCGAGGAACAGAGCAAGCTCATCGAGATGACCATGATGGAGATCTCACCGGACGGATTTTCCGGCATCGAGATGGAGACCTATAGTGCAAAGGACAGCCAGTCTCCCGGATTTTTCGGAAAGCTCTTTGGAAAGAAAGGCGCAGGCGCCCGTATGACCGTGATCGGCCCTGCCAACCAGATGAAAACCATTAAGAAAGACAAAGACCTCATCAGTGCCTGGGTCTCATCAAGGTGAGGGGGTACATGCCGCACAAATGCACACAATGCGGACGGGAATTTACTGACGGGTCAACCGTCATTCTCAAGGGATGTCCGAGTTGCGGGGGGAAGAAATTCCTCTACGTCAAGTCTCAGGATATCCACAAGGATGTGCTGGAAGAGAAGACTATCGGCCAGATTGCCGAGGAGACCAAACAACAGTTCCTGGAGATAAAGGAAGAAAAATCCAGGAAGGTTTCGGATGAGGAGCATGTACGCCCCCGGAAGATCGAGATCTATGACCGGATTGAAAGCATAACCGTCGTCAATCCCGGCACCTATGAACTCAACATCGAAAAACTAGCCGAATCCGATGAACTTGTCGTTCGCATGGGTTCCGATGACAAATACCTGGTCGACATCCACTCGATGGGCACCTCAAAGAAGAAAAAATCGGATAGATCAAAGAAATAATCTCTTTTTTAGTACGATTTTCCTCCCGCACTTTCGGTAAGAAATGGTCCGGGACTGCGGTACCTGCAACGATCGCTTCGCCATCCGATGCAGAGGTGCCACTCCCGGACCGCACCGCCACATGAGGAGGACGCTTCATTGCCTGAGTATCCTGCCGTGCACCATACAATACGGGACTGCATCGAACAGATATCCTGCAGCCATCCGGGAATTTCGCACCCCGCGGACAGACAAACCGGCTGCCGTGAAGCCGATGCCGGCGTCCTTACCTATATATTGTTAATCTAAGAGTTCCAAAGTATAACCCGATGCAACAGCAAGCCGGCAATGCCAAGGAAAAGATACACTGGGCAGACGTCTGTGCAGCCGAGGTAGACCAGAATACCCCTCATCGGATTGCAACAGGCATCACCCCTTCAGGCCCGATTCATATCGGAAATATGCGGGAAGTACTGACGGGAGATCTCGTATTCAAGGCGATGAAAGAGAGCGGCCTCGATGCCGAACTGATATACATCGCCGATGATTTTGATCCCCTCCGGAAAGTCTACCCGTTCCTTCCTGAAGAATACAGCCAGTATATCGGTCGTCCTCTCTGTGACATCCCCTGTCCCTGCGGTGCTCATGCAAGTTATGCCGAACATTTTCTGGAGCCATTTCTCGATGCCCTGACCGAGATGGATGTCCGGCCCACGGTCGTAAAATCAAGTGAACAGTACCGCAGCGGGCAGTATACGGAACAGATCAAAACCGTTCTCGAAAACAGCCAGGCGATAAAAGAGATCCTCGAGAGGGTCTCGCGGCGTACCCTTCCCGACGACTGGGTCCCGTACTACCCGGTATGTGCAGGGTGCGGCACCATATCAAACGCAGAAATTCTCGGCCATGATCCGGAGGCCCATACGGTCTCCTACCGCTGTGAATGTGGCCATGTCGGTGTCTCCGACTACTCAAAGGGCGAGGGAAAACTCGTCTGGAGAGTTGACTGGCCGATGCGCTGGGCAGCCCTCGGCATCACCGTCGAACCTTTCGGCAAAGACCACGCGGCCGCAGGAGGGTCGTATGATACCGGAAAGGAGATCGTCCGGAGCATATTCAACGGAAAAGAGCCGCACCCTGTCCAGTATGAATGGATCAGCCTGAAGGGGAAGGGCGCCATGGCATCCTCAACGGGTGTTGCCATCACCATCAATTCGATGCTTGATATCGTCCCGCCGGACGTTCTCAGGTATTTGATCGTCCGGACGAAACCGGAAAAGGCGATCACGTTTGATCCCGGCATGGGGCTCCTGAGCCTCATTGACGAGTATGCCCGTGTCGCGGAAGAAGGAACCACCCGCGAATATGAACTCTCCGCCATCTCGTCCGTTGCAACGGATATCCCCTTCCGCCACCTGGTCACGGTTGTCCAGATTGCACAGGACGAAGACGCAATATTTGACATTCTCACCAGAAGCGGCTATAATGTGGCAAACAGGGATGCCGTCCTCGCCCGGGCAAAACGGGCAAAGATCTGGATTGAACAGTATGCACCCCCTGAAGTCACGTTCACCATCCGCGAATCGCTCCCCGAAGAGACACTGGCCTTCGGTGAAGACGAACGCTACGGGCTCGGAGCTCTTCTGGCAAAATATACCGGATTTGCCGACTGGCGTGCGGAAGACATTCACAATGCCGTCTATCAGGTTGCCGAAGAAACAAACGTCAGTTCGAAGGTCATCTTCACTGCGGTGTACATTGCCATCCTCGGCCAGAAACGCGGCCCGAGACTGGGATGGTTCCTTGAAGCACTGGGCAGTGAATTTGTCACCGGAAGAATTGCAGAAGCGGTGAACGCCGGTGCTGAGTAAGGCCTGCCAGCTCTGCCACAAGGGGGCCAAGATGGTCCTTTTCATTACCGGGAGATGCAACCGCACCTGCTGGTATTGTCCGATATCCAGTGAACGGAAGGGAAAAGATACCGCCTATGCCAATGACCGGGAAATCCGGTGTGATGAGGATCTTCTTGAGGAAGCACGCATCATGAGTGCGCTCGGGACCGGCATCACCGGTGGGGAACCCTTCCTTGTTCCCGACCGGACTGTCCATTACTGCCGCCTTCTCAAGGATACCTTCGGAGACGACCACCACATCCATATGTATACGGGTATCGCACCGGACGATGCCGAACTTGAAGCCCTTGTCGGCCTGGTTGATGAGATCCGGTTCCACCCGCCCCACGAAATCTGGCCCCACATCATGGAAAGCAGGTTTCCTGCACAGATACGAAAAGCAAAGGAACTGGGCATGGAGGTAACCATCGAGGTCCCCTCTCTTCCCGGCCTCGAGGCATTCGAACCTCTGCTGGATGAACTGGACTTCTTCAATATCAACGAACTTGAATGGAGCGAGACCAACGCCCACGAGATGCGACTGCGGGGCTTCGACCTTGAGGACTGCTACCACAATGCGGTGGGCGGGGCGGAAGAGTGGACGCGTGCGATCCGCAGGCATGAGAAGGTTCACTGGTGCACCTCCACATTCAAGGACTCAATCCAGCTCAGGGAGCGCCTGAAACGAATAGCTGCAAATACCGCTCGCACCTTTGAAGAGATCACCGAGGACGGCACAATCATCTACGGCGTACTGGAATGCGGAAAAGATGTTCCTGACATCGACCCGGAGGTGATGGAAGTTGTCGACGGACGGGTGGAGATGGCATGGTGGGTCCTGACCGACTGCTTTGAGGATCACACCGGTAAAAAATATGTGGTGGAACGATACCCGAACAAGGGCATGATTGTCGAGGTCATCCCGGTATGAAGATACGTGCGATCCCCGAAAAAATCTACGAGTGGCACCTGAAACAGACGATACGCCATGTGCCCGGCCATATCGCCATCATCATGGACGGGAACCGCCGATATGCCTCCAGCCTGGGCAAGAAGACCGCATTCGGCCACTCCATGGGTGCCAGGACCACCGAGGATGTGCTCGAGTGGGCACGGGAACTCGGGGTTCGCACCATCACCCTCTACACCTTCTCCACGGAAAATTTCAACCGTCCGGAAGAGGAGCTGGAGGAACTCTTCGCATTGTTCATCAAAAAATTCAGTTCCGTCCGTGACGACGACCGGTTCCACAGAAACCGGATCTGCCTCCAGATCGTCGGCGATCGCAGCCAGATCCCGGAACACCTGCTAAAGACCATAGAAGATGCGGAACATGCCACACGGCACTATGATCAGTTCTATCTCAATATTGCGCTTGCCTACGGGGGACGCAATGAGATCATCAGAAGTGCACAGGGGATACTCCGGGATGAACGGGAAGGGCGCATCCGGGCAGAGGAGATCACCCCGCGCCTGGTCGAGGAGAAGATCTGCGCAGACACGCATCTTGCACCGGTCGATCTAATCATCCGTACGGGGAATGAAAAGAGAACCTCAAACTTCCTGCCCTGGCTTGCAAACGGCTACGAATCCGCCGTTTTCTTTTGTGCCCCCTATTGGCCGCTCTTCAGAAAGATTGATCTTCTCCGGGGCATCCGGGTCTATAAC
>JBFFLM010000104.1:0-5531 GCA_041554835.1 Methanogenium sp. | reverse complement strand
CTCGACCAGTTCGAGGAGTTCGGCGATGCGGGCCGCACGCGCTGCCCGGGGAAGGCCGTAGAGCCTGCCGTGGAACTCCAGGGTCTCTGCCACCGTGAGGTCGCGGTCGAGGGTGACTTCCTGGAAGACGATGCCGATGTCCTCCCGGACGCCCTGCGGGTCGGACGCAAGGTCGTGGCCGGTGATCTTCACCGTCCCCTCCTGGATGCGAAGCAGCGTGGTCAGCACGTTGATAGCGGTGCTCTTCCCTGCGCCGTTGGGGCCAAGAAATGAGAAGATCTCGCCCCTGCCGATGGTAAAGGAGATGCCGTCGACCGCAGCAAAGTCTCCGTAACGGTGCCGGAGGCCGTCGACCGTGATGATCGCCTCATCCACTGCCCGCGTCCTCCTGTTCCTCAGGGTTGCCGGCACACTCTTCTTCCCCTTCGGTATTCCGACACCCCTTCTGTTCTTCCTCCTTCCCGGAATCGTCTTTGGTTTTTTGGCTCTCGTCTCCTTTCCCGGAGGTGCCGGTGCCTGCAAGGGCCACCAGCCGTGCGACGAAGGTTGCGATGAAGAGGACGCCCGTCGCCGCTTCGAGCATCGCAAGCGACCTGCTGATATTTCCCACCGGGATGAGGTCGCCGTACCCGCAGGTGGTGATGGTCACGAAACTGAAGTACATCGCATCACCGTATTCGATGGTCCCGAGGACGGCTGTGTCCGGATAGAACGTCGCAAATGAGCCCGGCACCGCAAGGGCGGTGATGAGGTAGAGGGTGCCCCAGAGATAGGCAAAGAGGAGGTAAACGCAGACGGCTCCGAAGATGGTGTCTTTCGTAACCGTGCGGGTCGTAAGAATGCGATGGAGGATGACGAGGGTGACAAAGAGGAAGAATGCCAGATTGGTGAAGACGGCAAGGGTGCTGACCAGTGCGATATCTCCGCCGAGGTATTCCAGCCACGAGGTGACGGCGGTCGGGATGAGGAGGAGAATGGCGATGAAAAAGTTGCGTTTCGTGTCGAGAAGAGCGTAGACGCTGAGGATCAGTATGGCGGTCGTGAGAACCCTGAGCAGGAGATCTCCCGGGTCAAGTTCCTCGGCAAACGGGTAGACAAAGATGATGAGGACGAGGCTTGCGAGGAGGAAGAGGAACCGGTTCTCGGTCCGGCCGTACCACCGGCCACGGACCCATCCTCCGTATTCTTCGCTTTCGTCGCCCATCCATCTCTCCTCGCGGTGCATACTGCCGGGTGCTCTCTTGTATCCCGGTGGCCGGATCAGAGATAATCTTCGTCGTCCCCGTCGTAGATGCCGTAAGCCGTCATGTCATCGTCTTCATCATCGGAAAACGGAAGATCGATAATGACGGACCCATCTTCCAGCACATCTCCGATGCTCAGATACGTACGGACAGGGACTTCCATTTCGGCGATCTCTCCGTCGGGCCGTTCAACCTTCACCCACATGATATGCAATCATCCTTCCTTTTGGACCATACGGTCCCTTATCTGAATACTCTCACGCTCCCTATTTGAGATTTTCTCTCCCCGTGGATGCGACTTCGGGAAGAATGGTTGGGGGGAGGCCCCCTGGACGATATGTCAGGCCCGGCCCTTGTAACCCTGCGCAAGGCTCCATGCCTTGCCTGCGTACTCTCCCATGGTCCAGTACGAATTGTCGGGCATCGTCAGGAGTATCGGATTAACCTTGCGAACATCGGGTACGCCATTTCTGAAGTATTCATCCGAGGAGTAGGCGGCGACGATCTCGCCGATGAAGAGATAATCGGTGGGGAGGTCTATCATCTCCACAAGGACGCACTCCGCGTTCATCGGACAGTTTTCGATCATCGGGACATTTTCGAGTTCGCCGTAGAATGAATCGAACAAGAGGGATTTGTCTTTGGTTGTTGCGGAGACAAGGCCGCAGTAGTCCGTCTCTACAAGCAGTTCATGGTTCGGGTAATTGACACTGAAGGCCTGTTCATCGAGGATGGATGCGGGGGTAATGCGTGATTTTGCAATGGCGACCCCGAGCATCGGGGGGGTGGTATTGACCCGGGTAACCCATCCGGCGGAGACGTAGTTGGGTTTTGCACCATTCATGGTCCCGACGATGGTGACCGGCATCGGGCAGAGAAAGAGATTGGTGCCGACTTTTCTCTTCGGCGGGTGTTCGGAAACCGTCGCTGTGGACTCCGTGTGGTTGTATGTGGTATTCTGCATTCTCAAACCTCCGGGGGCA
Source organism: Methanogenium sp. (assembly GCA_041554835.1). Lineage (GTDB taxonomy): Archaea > Halobacteriota > Methanomicrobia > Methanomicrobiales > Methanomicrobiaceae > Methanovulcanius. The sequence goes on along the minus strand of JBFFLM010000104.1, from coordinate 3,304 downwards.
CATTCAACACCGGGATGCGGGATGCCCCCTCGATACTGTTCCCCGTTCCGGGGGATACCGAGAGGTCGTTTTCTGTCAATAAAAATCTATAGAATAAGGAAAATGAGTGGGTATTTTGATAATTTCTCTAATAAAATTGCTTTATTTAAATTTTAAATAAAAATAATTCGTGATTTGTCAGTATTTTCTTTTATCGAGTTGAATTTCGAGGAAAATATGAGTTCTTTCGGTAAAGAATTGCATATCAGGGCACTCTGTCCTGCTTCATGATCGCATGGAGGATGCAGTCGTGGTAGGTGCCGTTGTGGCAGACAAACTCCTCCATCGCCCCCTTCTGACGCATTCCCAGCCGTTTCATGAGTTTGGCCGAGAGCTGGTTCTCCTGGAGCCTGATGGCATAGATCTGGTGGAGGCCGAGGGTGTCAAAGCCGTACCTGATGCTCTCCGCCGCGGCTTCGGTGCCATACCCATCGCCGCGGTACCCCGGCGCAATCCAGAGGCTGAGCATCGCATTGCGATGTTCCGGGTCGATACGCATCAGGGTGCTTGTCCCGATGAGGGCGGCGGTGTCCGTGAGGCTGACCGCGAAGGTGATCGAGGAACCGTCCCATACCCATCCCCGGTTGAATGCCAGCCGGTCCTCGATTGCCGCAACGGAGGGGACCTCGGCTCCTCCCTCAGGATCGGTTTCCTTGTATGCACTGTCGACCAGGCATGCAATGGAGTGAGCATCGTCCGGGGTAAAGGGCCTGAGGTGAAGCCGCTCTGTGGTCAGGGTGGGATGTGCCATTCATTATCTCCTGTAATTCTGGTAGGCGTTTAAATGCGAGTTATATGCCGGAGAATCTGGAATTGCACTCGATATTGGTTCACCGGCACGCATATTGTCTGGTAGTTGTCCGGGATAACATATAATATTTTTCTACTAAAGAGAAATGTTTATTATTTATTATTAACGATCGATCCCAAACCCCTCACCGGCCTTCGCGGGAACCGGAACGGCGTCCGGCACCATCTTCGGGCCGTGCAGCAGGTTCGTCCCGTTCTCTGGGATGCACCGGGGGGCCATGAATTCTGCTGCGGTGATGGGTGCCGATACGCCTCATCGTCGTCTCCCCGCCGGGCAACTACCCGATTCGTCTCCTGATCCGGCGAAATATCGTCTCGGTTGGTTCTTCAGCGGAGCTATTCTCGGTGATCAGCTGGGCGAGCCATCGTGTTTCATCCTGCGAGGCGAGGATGAAGGCGACGACGATCGCCAGCGGAAGCGAGAGGAACATCCCCGCCGGGCCGAGAATGAGGTCCCAGACGAGGAGGGAGATGAGGATGTAGAGGGCCGTCAGGCTGAGGTGGCGCGAGGCGATACGGGGGAAGTAGACGGTCTCGACGAGGAAGTTGATCACCGCGATGCCCACCAGCGAGACAAGGACGCCGGGAATCCCGAACTGGAGCCAGGCCAGGATGACGGCCGGGATACAGGCGAGGAGGAGGCCGATGTAGGGGATGTAGCTGAGGACGATGGCGAGTAATCCCCAGAGGATGGCAAGGTCGACACCGAGTGCCCAGAAGAAAGTGCCGATGGCGGCCCCGAGGACGATGTTCGTCTTTGTCCGGACGATCATCACGTCGATGATGCTCCGGATGAACCGGTGCACACTTTCGGGGATGTTGTCATGCCCGGGGAACGCCACCTGGAGTCGTACCGGCAATGTGGGAAGTTCAAGGAGGACGAAGCCTGCGATCACGAGGACGAAGAAGGTGTCGGTGGCAAGCTTCGTCAGGTTGGAGAGGATGGTTACCGCCGGTGTGACGAGGGAGGCAAGGTCCGGGTGCATAAAGGTCTCTTCTGTGATTCCGCTGAAGCCGAACTGCTGGAGGATGGTGGAAATCGCACCGATATTTGCATTCAGCTGAGCCTGGTAGGCGGGGAGGTCCTCAATGAGGAGCCCGAAGGAGAGGGCGAAGATCCCGAAAAATGAGAGCAGGACGATGAAGAGAAGACCGAGGACGATGGCGACGGCGAGCGGCACCGGGACCCGGTGTTCCTGGAGCCAGGCGGAGACGGGGGCGCCGAGGAGGGCAAAGAAGAACCCGAAGAAGATGATATTGAGTACCTCGGCAGTCATCATCATGCCGATGATGAGAAGCGTGAGCGCCCCTCCGGCGATGAGGTACCGCTCCCAGTGGGCAAAATTCCGGCTGTCCATCGAGTCATCTCCGTCTGAATCAGGATGATGTCACCTGCGGCATACATCAGCATTTCTATTATATTCGCGGGATCAGGGGTAAAATTGACCTCATTTTGACGTAAAATGGCAGGGGCCGGGCCGTCGGAAACACATACGGCTGCCGGGATGACGGGTGGTTCCGGGGGTACCCCGGGGAGCTATCCTGCGAGTCCTGGCTACGGGAATATGGGAATGCCTGCGGCTGCTGCTTCTTCCTCGACCTCGAGATGGTGTATCCAGGCCCTGAGATCCCGTCCGCAGAGGTGATCGGAAAAGAGGGTGTAGAGAAAGGAGGCGTCCTCTGGCGTCCCGCCGTTTATCGCGGGCCGGAGAAGAAGGGGGATGAGGATCTCGGGCGGGGCGATGAAGAGGCGGTGCGGTCCGAAACGGAGGTGGCGCCGGTACAGGTAGGCGTACTCCTCGGCGTCGTGGTGAATGCAGCGGACAAGCGCGTTCGGGAAGAAGCCGTCCCCCGGCGTGATGCGGATGCCCGGCCCGCTCACCATCCGGAAGAGGTCGTCATAACCCCCCGGGGTCATGACGGCAAAGCCAGCCGCACGGACACCTGCCATGACGTCCAGGAAGAGCGAGGGACTCAGGTGAGGGAGGAGGATCTCCGCCTCCCGGCACCCGTCCTCCCTCCCGAGGAGGGTAGCGATGTACCCGCCGGCCACCACATACCCGCAGGAGTCCCGGATGGCGGAGGTGAGTCCGGTGACAAACTGGTCTGCTGTGGTCGGGTCTTTGCCCTGCAGCGTGATGACCCGCCCTGCCGTGCTCACCTGTATGCGTCCGTCCCCCATTGCATGCAGAGGTATGGGAATCCGTTCTTCACATACATTGTGGGAAGGGAGGCGGCAAGGCGCCCGCTGTCCGGGAATGGGAGAAAATTTCCCTGCATCGCCGTGTGGGTTTTATCCCTGTTTTGTCCTTCCGGATGCATAGCGGCGGTTCTTCAGGTTTGTCCAGTGGCGGTACAGCCCCTTCAGGTGCTTCATCGCGGGCCGGAGGATGATGAATGCGGGCCCTTCAAAGGTGCGGGAAACGTCCTGAAGAAGGTCCGGGATGGGGAGGTG
>JBFFLM010000103.1:0-5553 GCA_041554835.1 Methanogenium sp. | reverse complement strand
TTTTTCGTTGCGTCCGCGCTCTCGTGGGTCAATATGCAGCCGGACAGCCGTTTGCTCGCGGGCTATTATTTTGCCGCCCTCAATGTGGGTCTCCTGAGCGGCCTCCTCATTACCGGATGGCTGGCCGACTTCCAGGCGACGCTGGGTATCCTGTTTTTTACGGTGGTCAGTATCGTTCCCCTCCTCCTGAGTCCCGCCCTCTCCGAATGCGGGAGGGAAGAGCGGGAGATCGCCCCCCTGAAGGATGCTGCGTTCATGTTCCGGTGGATCTACCTCTCCTCGTTCATTATTGTCGGCACTACCGGGGTCATATCATCGCTGTATCCCGAATTTACCGGCGAACTCCCGATCGTTCTCTCGCTCCAGCTTGCCGCGATGAACATGGGGACGGTCATCACCTCACTGGTGGCGCCGCATGTCCGGATGCAGCCGGTCCCCCTTATCAGGGCAGGAGGGGTAGTCATGGCAATTGCGGTCATCCTCTCATTTTTCACCCCGGAGTATGGCTGGCTTGCGGTCATGATGGTATTTGCGGCCATCGGCGGGGTGGTGGGATTCGTCTTCGTTGCCCAGATGGAGTTTCTCGCACAGTCGAAGATCCGGCAGGGAACCGTGGTCGGGATCTTCAATGCGTCGGCCTATGCCGGGATGGCCTTCATGCCGTTCATCGCCGGGGTCGTCGTGGATGGTATCGGCTATTCTGCGGCATTCGGTCTGACCACCCTGCTGTGCGGATTTATTGCGGTGTTCATCGGCCGCTGCGAATGCACGATTCTTGAACCTTCCGTATAAAAAAAGAGTTATACCGGGTGTTTACGCTCAAACCTGCTCATCAGTCTGAGAATCGCCGGCATGATGAGAATTCCTCCTATCAGGGAGAACCCCACGGTGATGACGGTGGTGGTGCCGAAGTTGGCGATCATATTGAATGCCGAGAGGGTGAGGGCGGAGAACCCGAAGACGGTGGTCAGGCCCGAGACGGTGATTGCGGTCCCGATCTTCTGGACGGCCATCTGAATCGAGTCCATGACCGAACCCCCGCCTGCACGTTCCTCGTTATACCGTTCCATGATTAGAATGGTATATTCGCAGGCGATGCCGATCGTCATCGATCCGAGAACGGCGGTCATCGGGGTGTAGTTGATGCTGAGTGCCTTCATGATCAGGGAGTTCCACCCGACGATCATGATGATGGGGATAATCGGGGAGAGTGCCAGGATCGTCCGGTATATGAGCAGCAGATAGACGGCAATGACAAAAAACCCGAGGAAGGTCATATAGTCCTTTGAATCGTTGATGTCGGTGATGAGATCGGCAAACATCGTAGTACTGCCGGTGGCGGTGACGGTGATGCCCGCCGGTGGATTGACGAAGGTGATGTCCGAACGGATATTGTCGATGAGGGTCAGTGCTTTTTTGCTGTCGATATCGGCCGTGGTAAACTGGATGATCGTCTCCATATTGCCGTTATTGTACCGCTCCTTCCGGCTCTCAGGAATTCCTGCGAGAACGTCATCGATTTCGGCCTGGGTGGTGGGAAGAACGCCGTCGTTATACTGCTCAATGAGGGTGACGATGCTTGCAGCGTCGATCACCTCGGGCCGGGTGGCAACCTCATATTCCTGGAACCCCTGTATCCAGGCAAGGGTGACGGGATCGTAGACATAGTCGCCCCGCACATCGATGGGCAGGGTCTCGGTTGAACCCGCGGTTCGCGTAATCTTCTTCAGGTCATTGAGGGCCGGCATATCCTGGGGAACGAAGGTCTCCTCATCGGTGTCGATCGGAATCGTGCTGTCGATCTGGTACCCGGCAAATGCAAAAACGGCGAAGAACAGGACGATGATGATGGCCTTGTTTGCCATGATGACAGAGACCCGTCCCAGGAATGCATCATATTTTTTCATGAGCAGGCGGGCTTCGGTGGTCTCTGATCGCTGAGAGCTCTTTGCCTCATACCCCACAAGCCGTGCGAAGGTGGGAACGACGATCAATGCAGCGATATAGCAGGCAAAGACCCCGATGGTGCAGGTAATCCCGAAATCCCGTACCATCGGCAGGGGCGATATCAGCATCACGAGAAACCCGATGGAGGTTGCAATCATAGCCGCAAGTACCGAAGGACCGGCATGTTCGATGGTGGAGATGACCGCCTCCTGCAGCGAGCGCCGTTCGGTCTCCTCCTCAATGCGGGAATGGAACTGGATGGCATAGTCTATTCCCACCCCGATGAGGACGGGAAAGGCACCGATGACCGTCATGCCCAGGGGAATGCCGGTGAGCCCCATGATCCCGAAGGTGGTCACCAGCCCGAGAAATACCACTCCGACAGGCAGGAACCGGTATTTGACATGGGAGAAGAGCAGGCCGACCGCGATGACCATCAGGATCATGGCGGCGAGAATGAGAACGGCCATCGACTCATTGAGCTCCTCGCTCATCTCTTTTTCAAAGGCAGGACTTCCGCCGACCGTCACGGTCATGCCCGGCGGGATGTTGGAATTTGCAACGAGGGATTCTATGTTATTGATGACGATGGTCGCGGTATCGGATGAGGTGCCGGTCTCGAGAGGAATAATCACGAATGTCAGTTGTTTGGATGCCAGAATGGTCTCCAGGACCTCCGGTGGCGTCTGTGCGATGATGGCAGAGACCTCGGCGTCATTTCTGGGAAGGATGCCGCCATTTGCCTGTAGTATCAGGTCGACGATGCCGGAGACCGATATGATGTACTGCTCATTTCGAATATCCGTTTCGAGCCCGTCAATGTATTCGATATTTCGAACGCTGGTGACATCATCCGCTTCAATGATCAGGATGATGCTCGAACTTGAAAACTGGTTCTGGTAATTCAGGAGGAGCGAACCGGACGGGGTATCGATATCGACATAGGTCTCGGTTCCCGTCTTCATGTAGGTCATCGACGCCCCGTAGAACATCAGGACCATGAAGAGAAACACCGCTATGGAGACGATTTTCGGGTGTTTGTATATCAGGTTTGCCAGAATGGTAAAAGGCGACGGCACTAGAGTTCCTCCACGACCGAAAATATGGTTGAGCAATCATAATAAGCCGTTTGTCGCATCCATAACGACAAAACTGCAGGTGTCCCGGCGGACGATGGTCCGGCCGAACCATGATGATAGCCCCCTCATTCGGCATTCTGTTCTGGCACCCTCACCGGTCTCCTTCATCCTTACGGGTTTCTTCTTGACGGTCCTGCATCATGCCAGTCCCTTTTTTCTTGGGGTGGCGTTGGTTTCAACCGAATCTATTTAAAAATGAAAATCGTAATCAGGCTTTATCAGAGGTGAGAACACATGGCAGACAATCATGAGAAAGACAAGGTTATTTTTGCCGCCACGATGGCGGCCACATTTGAACCGGATTCCATGACCAACGACAAACTGGAAGCTGCGACCAAGGGACATGGCGCACTGGTGATTCCGGTGTTTGCAGCGGCAAATTCACTTGCCGAGGATATATTCTGTACGATAACAGGAGAGGAGATGTCACTTCTCGGCCGGATGACCCTGGTCGACGCGGCGGCCCCCGGCCTTCCACTGGACATGGTGATTGAAAAGGCCGTGCGTGAGGCGAAAAATGCGGGGGCATCTCCCGAGAATGCAGCCCTTATTGTAGCCGCACTTGCCTATTTCATGGGCTCATGCGCCCGTTCCGGCGTGCCGCTCGGGAACAGGAAACTCGGCGCCATTGCACGGATGCATGCCGGTGCCCCGAGGACGAGTGCCATTGCGCTTACGACCGGGAAGTTTACGCATAAAATTCCTGCGTTTCCCGCCTACCTTGCGATATATGAAAAGCTGATGGACAAGAAGCTTACCAGGGTCGACGGGGCGATTCTGCCTCCCTTCATTGCCGGGGGCGCTATCTACGGCCACTCCGCACTCGGTGAGGATTACAACATTCCCGAACTCGCCTACAACGCGGCAAAGACCGGGACCGAGGCGATGATGCGAAGCATGGAGGGCGCAGGGATCACGGCGTATCCCCTCTGGCCCGCCCTCATCGGGGCGGCGGTCACGATGGAGTTCATTCATCCCGATGCCCTGCTGGGCGAGGAGTTCGGCAAATTCGGGAAGGTGGATTCCGCCTACCTTGCCGGAAAGGGTGCCCGGGATGCTGCCGGCCTGCCTGAGACGATCCATATCCGCGGCACGCATGAAGAGTATGATACCGCAAAGGTGCTCGGCGATTTCGGGCTGATTCTCAAGGACATCGGAGGCCCCTCCGTCATCGGTTCGATGGCACTCTCCGAGATATTTGCAGGGTTTGAAGAATCCGCAATGATCGGCGCAGGGTTTTCCGGGGGACCGGTCAATCCGCCGCTGGGTCACCTCGAAGGTGACTGCGTCCCGGCGCTCAGGCTTCTGGTCCTGCACAAAGGCGACGTCTTCGAGGTGGCCTCGACCATCCGGGACTACAAGATGAACTCCTTCATCGACCCGGAGATGGCTCTTTGCGGGCTCAATACCATTGCCCGGAAGGCCGAGCAGGTGACCCGCGGAAAGATTACGAAGGCCTGCATCCTTGCATCGGAAGGCGTACGGGACCGGGCCATCTACCGACGGGCCGCCCATACCTACGACCTGATGAAGGAGGGAAAGACCGTCCAGGAGGCCACCCATACCCTCGACGAGGAGCGGCAGGCATATGTTGAGCGGCGGGGTTCGGCCATCCTCTCGGGATTTACGGGCAAGACGATCGAGTTCAGGTTCACATCGATCAAACCCCATGGCCGTCGTACGGACAAGTTCACCGAACGGTACTGGGGCTTTGATTCGAATGTTGCCTATGACGTGACGATTGACGGCACGAAGTACCATGTGGACAACCTGAGCGGGAAGGAGGTCCCCGCCTTTGTGCTTGAAGGCAAGAACAGGGATATTCCCGACTGGCCGACGGCACTCTTCTGCGGGGCGGTGCTCACGCAGGAACTCCAGTACATCGGGCACACGATCATCAACATCACGGTGCCTGCCGCCGTTGCATCACTGATTGGCATGGAGGCAAAGGAGGCGGCCTTTGGTGCAGAGAACGGCGCCTACCTGACCCGGGCCATCCCCGGTGCCGGGGACAAGGCGCATGATGTGGCAAAACTCGCACAGCGGGTGTATGAAAAGGTCAACGAACCGTTCCCTCCCGCATAAATGAGAACACTCGTCATCGACCCGTCGGGAAGCGGCATATCGGGGGAGATGCTGGCAGCTGCGGCACTGGGCCTTGCGGGGTCCGCGCAGCCTCCTGCCCTCCTCGCCGATCTTCTCTGCCGGTCCGCCTATTGCAGGCGCTGCACCATCACCTACCGGCCGTTCGATACCGCATCCCCGGGGGGGGCCTTTCACCTTGACCTTGAGGTGACCGGGACGGCCTCTCCCGGTGATCTGGCACGAGAAGCCGAACGGATGGCGGCGGTGCTGGCTTTCTCGGAAAAAGGCGGTGAAATTTTCCGGAGGGCCGTGCAGGATCTCCTCACCTTTGATCCGACGGCACAGTTTGGGGCGATAGCGGAGATTGCCGTGCCTCTCAAGC